>WHTA01000031.1 GCA_009379825.1 Streptosporangiales bacterium | reverse complement strand
GTGAACGCACCGCACCTCGTCGCACTGGTACGCACTGGAGCACGGTTCGAGAACGGGAAACTCGTCGAACGACCCGACGATCAAGCCGCGGAGAAGCAAGCCGCCTAACAAACCTCATCCACAGGTCTTGACAATTTCTCTCAGCTGTCACTAGTGGATCGTAGACGGGCAGCGATCAGGAGTACCACACCGCCGACGACGGCGAGCACCTCTGCCACGGCGGCGAGCACACCTTGGGCATCCCAGCTCATCTCCCGCACGCCGAACAGCCCGACGGTACGGGAGAGCAGGTACGCGACGAACGTCGCCGCACCGAACCCGGCGGCGAGGAACGCGGCCAGCCAGTGCCGCCACACGAGCACGCCGACGCCGATGGCCAGGCCGGCGACCACGTTCACGGCGAACATCGGGCCGATGACGGGGATGTCCGAGTAACCTTCCACGTAGAGCACCAGGTGGATGTCTGCGGACAACAGCACCGCTGCGGCCACCACACCCCGTAGGACGCCCTCGGCAAGCCCGATGCCGCTGCGCACCCCGGCTTGCGACCTAGCCATGTCGATCACATCAGCCCCTTCACCTCGACCTGCTGCAGGTGACTACGTGCCCGGCGCCCGGTCGGTTCAACTCGGTCTGAACCGACCGGGCCGTCGCCACGTAGGTAGAGGACAACGCCGACAGGAAGGGAACGATCGTGGACTCCAGTACGCAGCCGTCACGCCGCCGGGTGATCGCAGGGGCCAGTGCCGGGCTGGGGGTCATCGCCCTCGCCGCCTGTGGCGGCGGCGAGGAAGAGAGCGCAGACCCCACCCGCTCGTCCGGCGGCGAGAAGAGCAGCGCACCCGTCGACGAGGGCGCCACGCTGGCGACGTTGTCGGAGATCGAGGTCGGCTCGGCCATCCGCGTGAAGTCGGGTGACAAGAACATCATCGTCACCAGGTCGGGCGATGACACCGCGGTCGCCTTCGACGCGAAGTGCACGCACAAGGGCTGCCCCGTCAAGCCACAGGGCAAGGAGCTGCGGTGCCCCTGCCACCAGTCCAGGTTCGACCCGGAGAACGGCGAGGTGCTCGGTGGCCCCGCAGACGCGCCGCTGGGTTCCATCGACGTGCACGTGAAGTCCGGCAAGGTCGTCACAGGCAAGGGCTGACCCCGCAGCGGCGGGCGTCCACGCTATCGTGCCTGACCGCCTGCTCCACGCCGGCGGTCAGGCACCGGTCAGCGCAGCAGTCCGAAGACCCACATCAGCGCGATGAGGACCATCCAGATGGTCAGGGCGACGAGCACCCTCAGCCACAGCCGCTTCAGGATGGACATCAGAACTGGTCCAGCACGAGCATCACAGAAAGGAAGCCGAAGAAGAGGAACGACACCGCTACCACGGCCAGTCGCAGACCACTGATCTGCAGCTGCTTCGGCAACGCCTTCCGGTTGAGCGCGATGAGCAGACCGGAGTAGATGAACATCTGCACACCGGCGATGGACGACGCGATCACCACGAGGACGAACGGCTGGTCCACACCCGCGAGCAGGATGATCGACCCGACCGCGACCATCAGCCAGACGAAGACCGCGTACACCTTGCTCTCCGTCCAGAACGTGCTCTCCATGAACACGTTGATCTTCAACTGGTCGGCGATCAGCCGGCAGGTGTAGTCGAGGATGCCCAGGTTGGTGGAGAACAACGTGATGGTGCCGGCGACCCAGAATGCGGTGCCGAACCACGGAGCCACCTGCTCCTTGAGCGCCTCGCCCTCGAGCAGGATGAACTCGAGGTCCTGTGCCTTCACCTCGCCGACGGGCAGCAACGAATGCGCAACCACCGCCAGGATGATCAACGACGCCACACCGACGAGGAAGAACGTGATGAACTGCTCCCAGTTCGCCACGCGCCACCAGCCGCGCCAGCGACGCATGTTCTCCTCGGTGGTCGGGAAGGTGTAGCCGAGCGAGGGCTTGGCTTCTTCCTGTCCGGTGATCGGCGACACGATCCTGGGGATGTGCTGCCCCATGCCCATGCCCTTGTCCCTGATGTAGTTGCTCTGCACCAGGTTGTTCGCGCCACCGGCGCCGGCGAACGCCAGCGCACCGAGGAGCAGTGCGGCGGTGAGACCCTCCTGACCGATGGGGAAGCCGATGTCGGCGACACCTTCGGTGAACAGTGCGCCCCAGGCCTCGCCCGTGGTGGCGAGCGGGATCGCCGCGATCACGATCGCCATGATGATGATGACCATCACGAACTGGATCTTCTCGACGACCTGGTAGACCACCGGGGACAGCGTCAACGCCAGGCCGATGGCGATCAGGCCGGCGATCGTGATCGGCACGATCGGTGCGTTCTCGCCCAACCCGAGTACGTACGTGAAGGTGGTCGCGGCACCTGTCGCCCACCCTGGCCAGAAGTTCTGCAGGAGCGCGAAGATGATGAACAGCCACCACCAGGGCTTGAAGAGCCTGGCGAACCCCGTCACCGCGCTCTCGCCGGTCGCCAGCGTGTACCGCTCGATCTCCATGTTCAGTACGAACTGGATGGCGAACCCGACGATTGCGGCCCACATGAACGTGAACCCGATCTGCGTGGTGATGTAGGGCCAGAGGATGAACTCGCCCGACCCGATAGCAGTCGCCAGGATGATGACGCTGGCGCCACTGACCCGCTTCAGCGGGACGGGTTCTGGTAGATCCCGTTGCTCGACTGCCGGCAGGTACTTGCTCGGTAGCGTCGAGGTCTGCCCGTCGTTAACTTCTGGCATCCGGCTCCCTCATCTCGTCTTTGGGTAGGAAGCCCCCTAGCCCGCGGTGCCCGGATGGGCCGGCCGCCGACATCCGCACAGCGTAGACGGGCGGCTGCGAATCTTCCAGACCATCCGACGGCGGGTCGAGCAGCTTCATCGCGGCCGTTCAGCGAGCGTCGTCGCTGGTCACAGGGTGTATGACTGGGCCAGTACGCGCAGTGTTCGAGTCCTGCTCGACCCGCATCGCGGGATGCATCGCCGGTGAGTACGCCGCTGTCCCACGGGGCGCCGGGAGCGCGAGATGGGCACCTGACGGGACCCACAGCGTGGAATCTTGTAACGAAATCTTGACCAGGACTTTGAGTTCCGCGGCCAGTTACGACACGGTAGGCCCCGACAACGGTACAGACAGCGGATTCCGCGCTTCGTTACCCGGCTCGCGGAGTCCCAGGCTCGGGAGGGTGCCTACTAGTGGCCACAACGTCAGCGCCACCAGAATCGTCGGGCGGCAGCAGTCCAACCGGTACGCAGCGACATTCGGTCGCGCCACGCGTGTTCATACCTGCCGCCATCGTCATCGTCGCCTTCGTCATCTACGGCGTCGCACTGCCGAAGCAGGCAGAGACTCTCATCCTGGCCGTGCAGTCGGCGATCGTCGCCGGGTTCAGCTGGTACTACGTCGGCCTGGTCTCCGCCTTCGTAGTGTTCGCCGTCTGGCTCGGCGTCGGACACTTCGGCGACATCAAGCTCGGCCCGGACGACGAGGAGCCGGAGTTCGGCGTCGTCGCCTGGTTGTCGATGCTGTTCGCCGCCGGCATGGGCATCGGCCTGGTGTACTGGGGCGTCGCCGAGCCACTGCGCCACCTCGCCGAGCCGAAGCCGGGCTTCGACGGGACCCGCGAAGAGGCCGGCCAGCAGGCGATGATCCAGACGTTCCTCCACTGGGGCATCCACCCGTGGGCGATCTACGTCGTCATCGGCCTCGCGATCGCGTACGCGGTGCACCGCAAAGGCCGGCCGATCTCCATCCGCTGGGCACTCGAGCCGCTGTTCGGCGACCGGGTGAAGGGCTGGGTCGGCGACCTCATCGACATCGTCGCGATCGTCGGCACCCTGTTCGGTGTCGCCACGTCGCTCGGTCTCGGTGTGATGCAGATCGGCGCCGGACTCGGCTTCACCATGGGCATCGAGCCGTCCACGATGCTCTACATCATCCTGATCGGCAGCATCACGCTTCTCGCCACGCTGTCGGTGGTGACCGGTGTGAAGCGGGGCATCAAGTGGCTGTCGAACCTGAACATGGGTCTCGCCGGTGGGATGCTGCTGTTCGTGCTCCTCACCGGCCCGACGCTGTTCATCGCCCGCGAGTTCATGCAGTCGATCGGGCTCTACGTACAGAACATCCTGTCGCTGAGCTTCGACGTCACCGCCCTGCAGGGTGGCGACGGTCAGACGTGGCAGGCCACGTGGACCTCGTTCTACTGGGGTTGGTGGATCTCCTGGGCACCGTTCGTCGGTGTGTTCATCGCCCGCATCTCCCGCGGGCGCACGGTCCGCCAGTTCGTCGGTGGCGTGCTGCTCGTGCCGAGCGTCATCACGTTCCTCTGGTTCTCCGTGTTCGGCGGTTCCGGCATCTACAAGCAGCTGTTCCAGAACGGCAACTTCATCGACAGGAGCCAGGACCCGCCGGTCAGCACCGACGGCGCCCTGTTCAACCTCCTCGAGGGCCTGCCAGGCGGGTTCTTCGTCAGCATCCTCGCGATCATCCTGATCACGCTGTTCTTCGTGACCTCGTCGGACTCGGGATCGCTAGTCGTCGACATGCTCGCGTCCGGCGGCGACCCGGAGCCACCCACCTGGAGCCGGATCTTCTGGGCGGTCGCAGAAGGCGCAGTCGCCATCGCGTTGCTCACCGCGGGTGGGCTCGTCGCACTGCAGACGATGTCCATCCTCATCGCGTTGCCGTTCAGCATCGTGATGATCCTGATGTGCTTCGCGACGTACAAGGAGCTGCACGCCGAGCGGCAGGCGGTGCTGCGCGTGCAGCGGCGTCGCCAGCGCGAGGAGCTCACCGAGCACGTGTCGCAGTCGCTGATCAAGGAAGGCTTGATCGACGAGCCCGAGCCGGACGGCGCGGGCGGCACGAGCACGTCGGGCACCGCGACGGCCACGCTCACGCGGGAGTCGACCGAGCCCAGGGACCGACTGGACGACTAGTCGGCACCCAATCGTTGGCGCCCTCCCAGATGGGAGGGCGCCAACGCTGTTTCCGGCCTCAGGCGATCGGGGTGTTCGGCCGGCCGCTGCGGTACCAGGCGACGACGTTCTCCGCCGGCGCCCGCGCGTACTCCGCGTCCGACTCCGCGGACAGGTACCCGACGTGCGGTGAGACCAGCACCCGCCCGTGGCGCAGCAACGGGTTGTCCGGCGCGGGCGGCTCACCGTCGAGCACGTCCAGACCGGCCCCGGCCAACCGGCTGGCGTCCAGCGCCGCGAGCAGCGCGGCCTCGTCGATGAGCGCACCCCTGGACGTGTTGACGAGCACCGCGTCCGACGGCAACCGCGCCAGCCGGGCGGCGTCGACGATCCCACGGCTGTCCGCGGTCAGCGGCAGGTGCAGGGTCACCACGTCACTGTCGAAGAGCTCGTCCACCTCGACCCGCGTCACGCCCGCCGGCCACACCTCCTGCGGCAGGTAGGGGTCGGCGCCCACCACCTCACCGAACACGCCGCTCGCGAGCTGGGCGAAGCGTTGCCCGATCCGGCCCATGCCGAGCACACCACAACGCAACGCGCTCGGCCTGCGCATACCGTGCGGCATGTTCTCGTCCCACACCCCGCCGCGGACGTAGCTGTCCCAGCCGGGCAGCCGCCGCAGCAGGGCCAGCGCCATGGCGAACGCATGCACGGCGACCTCCTCGGTCGCGCCCGCAGGGACGTTGCACACCCAGATGTCGCGCCGACGCGCCTCCGCCACGTCGACCATGTCGTAGCCGGCGGAGTGCGTGACGACGATCCGCAGCTGCGGCAGCGCATCGAGGATCCTGGCGTCGACCGGGTCGTAGCCGACGAACAGCGCGACCGCGTCCCTCGGCGCGGTGTCGTCCAGCCGCGGCTCGGCCAGGTGGTGGACGTCGAACCCGGCCGCGGTGAGCGCCCGCGTGCCGGGCTCGACGTCGACGCCGGCGATCGGCAGGTAGATCGCGGCCGGCCTGCCACCGTCGCGCTCTGCTCCGGCCGTGGTCAACGTGTCCCCTCTCCTTCGGTGTCGCCGCCGGACAACGCGGGCAGCGAGTAGTCCTCCCTGACGACGTGCAAGTGCATCCACGCCTCCAGGTGCACCACGCCAGGGATGTTCCTGATCTGGTCGAGCGTCACGCTGACCGTCTCCGAGGACGAGCACAGCACGGTGCCGAGCGCGTCCCAGGTGCCGATCGTCTCGGTGAGGTAGTACACCTCGGGGTGCTCCGCGATCCGGTCGGTGATGCCGGGCCCGGTGTCCAGGGTGAGCCCGAACCCGCACATCGAGCTCAGGCCGAGCATGCCCGGGCGGATCATCGCGGCGATGTGCACGACCCCCGCGTCGAGCAGGGCGCGCACCCGGGCGCGCGCCGAGCTCGGCGAGATGCTGACCGCGCGCCCGAGCTCCGCGTACGAGCTGCGGCCATCGTGCTGCAGCAGCGACACCAGCCCCTGGTCGATGGGGTCGAGCTCCGTCGGCTGCGGTACGGCCGCCGCGGGCGCGCGTCCCTGACCGGGTGCGTAGACGTCCTTTACGCCTCGGGTGTAGACGGCCGTAGTGACGGTGTGCACCTCGGGCAGCTCGCGCACCTCGGTGACGGTCGCCCGCAGGTGGCCCATGTCCTCGGTACGCACCTCGGCGATCACCGCGTGCCTGCCGGCCACGATCGACACCAGCGGCATCTCCGGCTTGGCGGCGATCGTCGCCGCCACCTTCGCGGCGTCCGCACTGACGTCGATCGCCAGGTGCCCGAGGGTGGACAGCCCGCGGGCGGCCGGATGCACCACGGCGGCCACCCGGATCGCGCCGCTGTCGAGCAGCCGCTGCACCCGGTTGCTCGTCGCCACCCGGGACAACCCGACCACTCCGGCCAGCGTCTCGAAGCTGGCCCGACCGTCGGCCTGCAGCGCACGCACCAGCGAGGTGTCGACGGCGTCCAGGTCCACGTCGCTGCCCGCCTCCCTCGGCCAAGTCACACGATTCGACAGCGGCACCGCGACAAACCCGCAACGCCGGGCCGACCACCACCGGGGCGACGACTGCCAATCCGTAACCCACGAGCCGCGATCGACCATCGATTCGTCGGTGATCCTCGGATCGACTTACGGATGATCCGTTGACGACCCGTAGTGGAGGACATATTGTCTCGGCCATCCGCAGCCGTCAAGCGAGGAGCGCGCGTGAGCACGAACACCGGTGGGTCAGCAGTCGTCCAGGCGTTGCGCGACAACGGCGTAGACACCGTGTTCGGCATCCCCGGCACCCACAACCTGGAGATCTACCGGCAGCTGTCCGCGTTCTCCGTCCGGCACGTCGCGCCGCGGCACGAGCAGGGCGGCGGGTACGCGGCCGACGGCTACGCCAGGGTCACCGGGCGGCCAGGCGTCTGCATCACCACGACTGGGCCAGGGCTGACGAACATCTCCACGGCAGCGGGCACCGCCTACGGCGACTCGATACCGATGCTGGTGATCTCCCCCGGCGTGCCGCGCGGCATGGAGGGCGCCGACGTCGGCTGGCTGCACGAGGTGAAGGACCAGTCCGGCCACATGGACCGGCTGCTCGACCGCAGCGTGCGGGTCGAGAGTCCAGGCGAGGCGTACGCCGCCATCGACGAGGCGTTCGCCCGCTGGCAGGTCGAGCGGCCACGTCCGGTGCACGTCGAGATCCCCGTGGACGTACTGGAGGAGAGCTGGGACGGCGAGGCACGCCGAGCCGCGCCGCTGTCGCCGCCGGCGCTCGACGAGGCGGCGGTCCGCGCGGCCGGCGCGGCGCTGTCCTCCGCACAGCAGCCGCTGCTCGTGCTCGGCGGTGGCGCCGCGGGCGCGGCCGGCGCCGCGGTAGCCCTCGCGGAGGCGCTCGACGCGCCGGTGCTCACGACCGTCAACGGCAAGGGCGTGGTGCCCGAGAACCACCCGCTGTCCGCCGGCGCGTCGATCCGGCTTGCGGGTGCCTGGGCGGAGATCGAGGCGGCCGACGCCGTGCTCGTCGTGGGCAGCGAGCTCGGCGACTCCGACCTGTGGGGGCACCAGCTGCGCCCGAAGGGCACGGTGATCAGGGTCGACATCGACGAGCGCCAGCTGCAGAAGAACGCGCCCGCCGACAGCACCCTCCACGCCGACGCCGGCGCGGCGCTGACCGCACTGCGCGCGGCTGCGGCACGTACGTCCGCGGGCGAGGGCGGCGCGCGTGCCGCCAAGCTCAGGGGGACCTTCGCCGAGCAGGCTGCCACGGACGGCGGCGCGTGGCGGGAGGTGAACGAGATCCTCGCGAGCGAGCTGCCTGCGGACGCGATCGTCGCCGGGGACAGCGCGCAGGTCTCGTACTTCGGCACCGTGCACTTCTGGCCGGCGAGCCAGCCGCGGCAGTTCATCTACCCCGCCGGCTACGCCACCCTCGGCTACGGGCTGCCGGCCGCGATCGGCGCGAAGATCGCCGCGCCGGAACGCACCGCTGCCGTACTGTGCGGCGACGGCGGGTTCCAGTTCACTGCACTCGAGCTCGCGACCGCGGCCGCGGCCGCCGAGGGACTCTGCATCCCCATCGTCGTGATGAACAACCGCGGCTACGCGGAGATCCGCGAGGAGATGGACGGATTGGGGATCCCGCGCGTCGGCGTCGACTTCGATGTCGTCGACTTCGCCGCGTTGGGCAGAGCCTGCGGCGGCGAGGGCCGCACTCTCGACCGGCTCGACCAGCTGCCCGGCGCACTCCGGGAGGCGTTGAGCACACCGCGCCCGACGGTCATCGAAGTACCCGTCGGCTAACCGACCACACCGCACCGACCACCGGCTCGCGTACCGCCGCGGGTCTACTGCGGCATGCCCTGCTTCCAGGAGGCACCAATGGCCCCGACTCCCGACCGCCGGATGCGCCGGGTCGCGCTCGCGTCGTTCATCGGCACGACCGTCGAGTGGTACGACTTCTACATCTACGCGACCGCCGCCTCGCTGGTGTTCGCCAAGCTGTTCTTCCCCGGCCACGCGACCGGCACCGGCACACTGCTGGCGTTCGCGACGTACGCCGTCGGCTCGGTGGGACGACCGCTCGGCGCGATCGTCTTCGGCCACGTCGGCGACAAGGCCGGCCGCAAGCTCGTGCTCACCGTCACGCTGACGCTGATGGGGTTGGCCACGGTGCTCATCGGTGTGCTGCCGAGCCACGCGACGATAGGCATCTGGGTGCCGATCCTGCTGACGTTCCTGCGACTGGTGCAGTCGTTCGGGGTCGGCGGCGAGTGGGGCGGCGCGGTGCTGCTCGCCGTCGAGCACGCCCCGAAGAAGCGCAGGATGTTCTACGGCTCGCTGCCGCAGACCAGCTCCGCCGTGGCGCTCATGCTCTCCACGGGCATCTTCGGGCTGCTCGCCCTCGCCGGCAACGACGCGCTGCTCGCCTGGGGTTGGCGGGTGCCGTTCCTGATCGCCGCGCCGTTCATCGCCATCGGGCTGTGGGTGCGCTCGGTCGAGGAGACGCCGGAGTTCACCGAGGTGCAGCGGCAGGAGGCGACGGCGTCGGTGCCGCTGGCCGCGCTCGTAGGTCAGCACTGGCGGCCGCTGGTACTCGGCGTCGGGGCCGTGCTGATCACCATCAGCGGCTTCTACCTCTCCAGCACGTTCATGATCTTCTACGGCGTCGACCAACGGCTGTTCGACGAGAGCCAGATGCTCAACGGCGTCACGTTCACCGGGCTGATGGCGATCATCGCGACACCGCTCGGCGGCATCCTCGGCGACCGCTACGGCGCGCGCGGCACGATGATCTGGGCCACCCTGGCGTGCGCGCTCGTCAGCTTCCCGATGTTCTGGCTGACCGAGACCGGCGTGGTCGGCTGGATGTGGATCGGCATGAGCCTCGTGATGGTGGCGAACAGCTTCGCGTACGGCGCGCTGTCCGGCCTGTTGTCCGGCTGGTTCCCTGCGCAGGTGCGTAGCAGCGGCATCTCCGTGGCCTACCAGGTCTCCGGGGTGCTCGGCTCCGGCCTGGCCCCGGTCGTCGCGACCGCGCTCTACGCGATCAGCAACCCCGCGTACCTGTGGGTCGCCGTGTTCCTCGCCGCCATGAGCCTGCTCTCCATGACCTGCGTGCTCGGCTACCGCGGCAGGGACCATCTCGCCGAACCCGTGACCACACCGATGACACCGGCAACGGGGAGGTAGCCGTGGACCCGGCGAAGACCACCGCACACGCCTGGGTCGACGCACACCGCGACGAGGTGTCGCAGTGGCACACGACGATCTGGAACTACGCCGAGCCCGCATGGCGGGAGTACCGGTCCGCGGCGTGGTACGTCGCCCGACTGCGCGCCGCGGGCTTCGACGTCGAGGAGGGCAGCGGCGGCATGCCCACGGCGTTCGCCGCCAGCTGGACCAACGGCCCGGGCCCGACGGTGCTCACGTACGCGGAGTACGACGCCGTGCCGCACAACAGCCAGGCGGCGACCACCAGGCGGGAGCCGCGGCCAGGCACCAACAGCTACGCGCCAGGCCACACCGACCCGCACTCGGCGCTCGGCATCTCCACCCTGGCCGCGCTCCTGGCGGCGAAGGAGGCGATGCAGCGGCACGACATCCCCGGCACCCTGCGCTACACGGGCGAGCCGGCGGAGAAGATGCACGGCTCGAAACCCGTACACGGCCTGCGCGGCTACTACGACGACGTCGACGCCATCGTCAGCTTCCACCCGTTCTACCTGCTGCCGTGGTGCAACACATTGCGCTGGGACACGCACTGCGGACTGTGCTACAGCAAGATCTACACGTTCCGCTGCGACGAGCCGCAGACCTGGGCAGCCGGCGGCACGGACAGCCCGATCCCCGCTTCGCACTCCGCGGCGCGGGCACCTGGCGCGAACGCCGCACTGTTCACCATGTACCAGCTGACGAAGACCACCCACGACGCCATGGCGCCTGCGTTCGGCGGCTGGTCGCTGAACGAGGCGATCCTGCACAGCGGCCAGGCGACCGCGGACAACCTGGCGCCGCGGCTCGCGCAGATCCAGTACACCTGGCGCGCCCCCGACCTCGCCACCGCGGAACAGATCCTCGCGGTGCTCGACCGCAACGCGCAGACGGCGGCCGCCGCGACGCACTGCTCTGTACACGACAGGTGGGTTGCGCGCAGCCGTCCAGGTCTGCCGAACCACACGGTGACCGAGCTCGTCTGGTCCAACCTGCACGACGTCGGGCCGCCGCGCTACGGCGACGACGCCGTACGTACCGCGCAGGAGATGCAGCGGGCGGCCGGCGTCGAACCGACCGACCAGCCGTTGCTCGCCGACCTCACCCAGCTGGTCGAACCGTGGGAGGCGGAGCGGCGCGTGCGCGAGCTGCTGCCACCCAGCCAGCGCAGCTGGACCTCCGACGACTACGTCGAGATGTCCTGGTACGCACCGACCGCACGGCTGTACGTCGGCCGGCCCGCGCTCGCCCCGCGCGGCGACGGCCATGCGTACCCCGACTGGGTGATGAACGCGCTCGGCGGCATGCCGGCGACCATCGACCCCACGATCGAGTGCGCCGCGAAGACGATCGGCGGGTCGTTGCTCGACCTGGTACGTGACCGGGAGGCCCTCGCCGCCGCGCACGACGAGCTCGCCCGCAGGCGGGAGGAGTACGGCGACCTCGCCCCGCTGCTGCCCGCCGACTTCACCGCGCCGCACGACTACGGCTGGCCCGACTACGTCGACGACGGCACCCGTTGGTGCGTACCGGAACCGGGGGTCGTGACATGACGGCGGAGCTCGTGCTCCACGGCGGGACGATCCACACCTTCACCGAAGGCGTCGTGCCCGCGATGTTGGTACGCGACGGACGGGTGGCGGCGGTCGGCTCCGCCGACGACTGCCGCCGCGCGGCCGCCGGCACCCCGCGGTCGTACGACCTGGCCGGCCGCACGGTGCTGCCAGGGTTCGTCGACGCACACGTCCACCCGTTGCTGCTAGGCGACGCGCTCGGCAGCGTGGACCTGTCCCCCGCACGCTCGATCGCCGAGCTCGTACAGCTGCTGCGCCGGCACGCCGCGACCGTCCCAGAACCGGCCGCCGTCACCGGTTACGGCTACGACCAGTCCAAGCTGGCCGAGCGCAGGCATCCGTCGCGCGCCGACCTGGACGCCGTGTCCACGGATCGCACGGTGCGCGTGCAGCACGTCAGCGGGCACGGTTACGTGGTGAACAGCACTGCTCTGCGCGAGAGCGGTATCACCGCGGACACCGTCACCCCGCCCGGCGGCCGAATCGACAGGGACGCCGCGGGCGAGCCCACCGGTGTCGTCTTCGACGCCGCCTGCGACCTGCTGACCGGGCCGTCCGGCGTGAAGATCGAGGGCCACGGACCGAACTTCCACCTCCCGCTCGACGTACCAGGACGGGCCGCGACGCTCGCGCTCGGCCAGCGCCAGCTGCTGTCCGTCGGCGTCACGACCGTGTGCGACGCGCAGGTCACCGCCAGGGAACGGCTGGCGTACCAGGAGGCAGAGCAGGACGGCAGCCTGCGGCTGCGTACCCACCAGCTCACACTTTCGAGCGGGCTCGACGAGCTGGAGGCACGGGTGAACCCGTCGCCGGTGCCGCTTGGCGTCAAGCTCTACGCCGACGGCTCGGTCACCGCACGCACTGCGTACCTCGGGCAGCACTGCGACGGCTGCGCGCGGCCGGACGGGTACCTCTACCACGAACCGGACGAGCTGATCGCCCTGATCGGCCGCGCCCACCGGCTCGGCCTGCCGACCGCCACGCACGCGCAGGGCGAGCTGCCGATAGACATCGTGCTCGACGCCGTGGAACGCTGCCGTCGTGCAGACCCACGCACGGACCTCGTCCACCGCATCGAACACTGCGGCTTCCCCACCACCGCCCAGATCGCCCGGATGGCCGAGTTGCGCGTCGTGCCGGTACCGCAGCCGATGCAGGTAACACTGTTCGCGGACTCGCTGATCGACGAGTACGGCGACTACGGCGGCCGGTTCTACCCGACCGGCGACTTCCACCGCGCCGGCCTGCCCGTCGTGCTCAGCTCCGACGGGCCGGTCACCATGCCGGACCCGTTGCGCGCGGTGCACTCCGCGGTCACCAGACAGACGGTCGGCGACCTGGTCGCCGGTGGCACCGCAGGCTCCGTCGCGAACCAGGGCGTTGCGACGGCGACGGCGTTCGCCGGTGTGACCACGACGGCCGCCAGGCTGTTGGGGTGCCACGACGTCGGTGCGCTCGCCCCTGGCAGTCTGGCCGACTTCGTCGTGCTCGACACCGACCCGACGCAAGCCGTCGAGCGCCTGCGCACGGCGGCCGTGCTCGAGACCTGGATCGGCGGCGAACGCGTATTCGCCGCATGACAACGAAGGAGCGCATCCGATGACGCAAGAACCGCTCGGCCCGGTCGACGCCTCGCAGGTCCCCAGGTATGCAGGACCCGCCACGTTCGCCCGCCTCCCCCGGATCGACCAGGTGACCAACACGGACATCGCCGTGGTCGGCATCCCGTTCGACACGGCGGTCTCGTTCCGGCCGGGCGCACGGTTCGGCCCATCCTCCGTACGGGAGGCGAGCCGGCTGCTGCGGCCGTACCATCCCGCCCTCGACGTCGAACCGTTCGGCGTGGTGCAGGTCGTCGACGCCGGCGACATCGTCGCCAACCCGTACGACATCACCGCCGCACTCGGCACCATCGAGTCCCGTGCCGGAGAGCTGCTGACCGCCGACACGCAGCTGGTCACCATCGGCGGCGACCACGCGATCGCGCTGCCGCTGCTGCGCGCCGCGGCGGCCAAGCACGGCCCGGTGGCGCTGCTGCACTTCGACGCGCACCTGGACACCTGGGACACCTACTTCGGCGAGCGGTACACCCACGGCACGCCGTTCCGCCGCGCCGTCGAGGAGGGCCTGCTCGACACCGACGCGCTGTGCCACGTCGGCATCCGCGGGCCGCTGTACGGCAAGCGCGACCTCGCCGACGACCAGCGGTTCGGGTTCGGCATCGTCAGCTCTGCCGACGTGATGCGCCGCGGTGCGGACGAGATCGCCGGCATGTTGCGCGAGCGGATCGGCCAGCGCCCGGTGTACGTCTCGGTGGACATCGACGTGCTCGACCCGTCGCACGCACCCGGCACGGGCACGCCGGAGGCGGGCGGCCTGACCAGCCGTGAGCTGCTGGAGATCCTCCGCGGCCTGGTCGGCTGCCAGCTCGTCGCCGCGGACGTCGTGGAGGTCTCGCCCGCCTACGACCACGCGGACATCACCGCAGTCGCAGCGGCCCACGTCACCTACGACCTGGTCGGCCTGCTCGCCCACCTCCGCGCCCAATAGGGCGGTCGACCACGCCACGGCCACGCCGACCAGCTGGTCAGCGTGGCCGCTTGCCGTCGTGCCGGTGCAGCCGCCGGCCAGCCCGACCCCGCGGCGGCCGAACGCGCCGCGTGACCAGATTTTGTTCCGATACAAATAGGCTCTTGTTCCGGCCCTTCTGTATCACTAGCGTCGTCTCCGTCATCCCGCCGACTGGAGGCAGCGGATGCACGACTCCTCTCCGATCTTCAACCGCCGAGCGTTACTCCGCGGCTCCGCCGCTCTCGGGGTGATGGGCGCGCTCAGCGGCTGCGTCAACCCCACCGACCCGTCCGTCGTCAGCGACGAGCTCACCGAACGTGCCGCGGGCAAACCCAACCGCGGCGGCGTGTTGCGTTACGGGCTGTCCACGGACACCAGTGACCTCGAGCCGCATGTCAGCACCGGCTCCGCGTCCAACACCGTCAAGCAGCTCATCTACAACTCGCTGCTGAAGTACGACGACAACGGCGACATCGTCGGCGACCTCGCCACGGACTTCGGCTTCAGCGACCCGAAGACCTACGAGGTCACCATCCACCGCGGCGTCAAGTTCCACGACGGCTCGACCCTCACCGTCGACGACGTGGTGTTCACGATCGAGCGCATCATGGACGAGAAGACCGCCGCGACCGACGCGTCGCAGTACGCCGACGTCACGCGGGTCGAGGCGATCGGCGCCGACAAGGTGGTTTTCCACCTGCGCCAGCCGAACGTCGTGCTGCCACACGCGCTGGCGTCCGCCAGCTCGCCGATCGTGTCGAAGGCGTGGATCGAGAAGGGCGTCGACCCGCGTACGCAGACGATGGGCACTGGTCCGTTCCGGCTCGTCGAACGCGTACCGGGCGTGAGCATCACGCTGAAGCGGTTCGACGAGTACTTCGAGGACGGCCTGCCGTACCTCAACGGCATCCAGTTCCTCCCGATGGAGGACGACTACGCACGGGTCAGCGCACTGCGCAGTGCGGTCGTCGACTTCATCGACTACGTGCCGCCCACGCACCTGGACGTACTGACGAAGGCCCGCGGTGTGCGCATCGCCTCGGACAGCACGTTCGGTTTCGGCTACGTAGGTTTCGTGCTCGGCCGCAAGCCACTGCGCGACATCCGGGTCAGGCAGGCGTTCGCGTACGGCATCGACCGCAAGGCCGTGCTACAGACCGCGTTCCTCGACCACGGCGAGCCGATGACCGGCGGCCTGCTCGCCAAGGGCATGCTCGGGTACGACCCGGACCTCGCCGACAGGTACCCCTACGACCCGGACCGCGCGAAGAGCCTGCTGCGCAAGGCCGGTTTCGGCAAGCTCGACATCGACATGGTCACCACCAGCTCGTACTCGGTCATCGACCGGCCGGCTCAGGGCATGCTGCCGTCGCTGCGCGGTTCCGGCGAGGACACGAAGCTCGTACGCCAGGAGTGGCTGACGTTCAGGAAGACCGTCGAGGCGAAGACGTTCCCCACGCACGCGTGGGGCACCGCCATCGAGCACAGCGACCCGGACGCGCTGAGTGTCGTGCTCGGCTCCGACAGCCCCAACGCGCAGTACCTGGAGTTCAAGGACGAGCGCATCGACTCGCTGCTCGCCCAGGGACGCAGGGAGACCGACGAGGGCAAGCGCGCCGACATCTACCGCGAGGTGGAGAACCGCACCCTCGACCTGCTGCCGTGGACGTACACCGTGCGCCGGGTGCAGGCCGAGGCAATGCGCGACTACGTCAAGGGCTACGCGCACCCGCGGAAGGGCGCCTGGACCCAGACGGCGCTACGCAAGGTGTGGCTGGAGAGGCGGGAATAACAGCGATGGGAACTTTCCTGATCCGCCGGCTCGGCCTGCTGCTCGTGCAGCTGTTCATCGCGGGCTCGTTGATCTTCGTCGTGGTACGACTCATTCCCGGCGACCCCGCACGCGCGGCCCTGGGTGACACGGCCACCAAGGAACAGGTCGCCGAGATCCACGCAAAGCTCGGCCTGGACCAGCCGTTGCTCGTGCAGTTCGGCCAGTTCTGGGCCGACCTGTTCCGCGGCTCGCTCGGCGAGAGCCTGATCAGCGGCCGACCGGTGCTCACCGACATCGGCCTGCGCTTCGGCAACACGCTGGAGCTCGTGCTGCTCAGCGTGCTCCTCGCGGTGGTCATCGGCATCCCGCTCGGCGTCGCCGCGGCCCGCCGCGCGGACCGGGCGCACGACTACGTCATCACGTCCACCGCGGTGGTCGGGCTCTCATTGCCGGTGTTCGTGCTGGGCACCCTGCTCGTGCTGCTGTTCAGCGTGACCATCCCCGTCCTGCCGCCGACCCGGTTCGTGACGTTCACCGAGGATCCGCTCACCCACCTCAGGCTGATCGTGCTCCCTGTGGTGACGCTCGCCGCGAGCACGACGGCCGTCGTGGTGCGGATGACCAGGTCCGCCATGTTGGAGGTGCTCTCCTCCGACTTCGTACGGACGGCGCGGGGCAAGGGCATCGGTGAGCGCCGCGTGGTGGTCGCCCACGCACTGCGCAACTCGATGAACCCGGTGACCAGCGTTGTCGGCCTCGAGCTTGCGACGCTGCTCGGTGGCACGGTCATCGTGGAGACGATCTTCGGCTGGCCGGGGCTCAGCTCGCTGCTGATGTCCGGCGTGGAGTCGCGGGACTACCCGGTGATCCAGGGCGTCGTGCTGGTGATCGCAGCGCTGACCATCCTCATCAACCTGGCCGTCGACGTCGCGTACCGGCTCATCGACCCGCGGATCGGAGTCTCGACATGAGTGCCACCACGATCCAGCTCCCCGTACTCACCGGGCAGAGCACCGGGATGGCGCGGCGGATGCTGCGCAACCGCCGGGTCGCCGTCTGCGGCGCGGTGCTCGTGGTCGTCGGCCTGCTCGCGCTGTTCGCCCCGTGGATCGCACCGTACGACTACCGCGACCCGGTGGGGCTGCCGCTGTCCGCGGCCGGCAGCGTCGGCTGGATCGGCACCGACGACTTCGGCAGGGACGTACTCTCCCGGCTGATCCACGGCAGCCGGGTGTCGCTCGGCGTCTCCGTGCTGGCCGTCGCGATCGCCGTCTTCTTCGGCACCCTCATCGGTCTGGTCGCCGGGTACTTCCGCGGTGCGACGGAGACCGTCACCATGCGGGGCATGGACATCCTGCTGTCGTTCCCGCCGGTCGTGCTCGCCGTCGCCGCGGTCGCCGCCCTCGGTCCCGAGCTGCGCAACGTAGTGATCATCATCGGGGTGCTCTACGTCCCACGGTTCGCGCGCATCGTCTACGGCGCGGTGCTCTCGGTGGCGAAGATGGAGTACGTCACGGCGGCCCGCTCGATGGGCTCGGGCTCGCTGCGGATCCTGGCGAAGAGCGTGCTCCCCAACGTCACGGCACCGATCCTCGTGCAGACGTCGCTGAGCCTCGGGTTCGCCATCCAGATCGAGTCCGGGCTGAGCTTCCTCGGTCTCGGCGCGCAGCCGCCGCTGCCGTCGTGGGGCAGCCTGATCGCCACCGGCCGTGACTTCCTCGAGGTGCGGCCGATGCTGCTCATCGCTCCAGCCGTCGTCATCGCCATCACCGTGCTCGCGCTGAACGTGCTCGGTGACGGCCTCCGTGACGTGTTCGACCCACGCCGTCGCCACTGACCCGACAGGAGACACGCAATGACCAACCCGCGCACCTACGAGCTCGGCAGGATGTCGTGGACGGAAGCTCGAGAGGCGGCAGCGGACAACCCCGTCGTCCTCATCCCCGTCGGCGCCATCGAGCAGCACGGCCCGCACCTACCGTTGCACGAGGACGCGATCGTCGCCGACCACGTCGCGAAGCAGGTCGCCGCCGCGACCGGCGCGCTCGTCGCACCGGTGATGAACTACGGCCACTCCCCCATGTTCGCCGCGTACGCAGGCACGCTCAGCCTGCGCAGGGAGACCCTCACGGCGGTCATGGTCGACATCTGCGAAGGCTTGGTGTCGCACGGCTTCCGCCGCCTGGTGTTCGTCGACAACAACGGCGGCAACCAGGCGTCGGTGATGGCGGCCGCGTTCGAGATGCGCACCAAGCACGGCATCCTGATGGGCTCGCTCTACCCGTGGCAGCTCGGCTACCAGCTGATGCGCTCGGCGTACGACGACCCGGACAAGGTCTACGGGCACGGCGCTGAGCCCGAGCTGTCGGCGATGCTCGTGATGTTCCCCGAGCAGGTGCAGCACGACCGCATCGAAGGCGGTGAGCTGCAGGGCATCGAGGGCTGGCGGCCGCACAGCTACAACGGCGTCGCCGTACCCGGTTACGACGTGCCGGGCACGGTCTACTGGGACTTCTCCGACGTGAGCCGAAGCGGTGTCAGCGGCGACACCTCGGTCGCCAGCGAGGAGACCGGCAAGGTCTGGGTGGAGCGGGTGATCGGCTTC
Organism: Streptosporangiales bacterium; assembly: GCA_009379825.1. NCBI lineage: Bacteria > Bacillati > Actinomycetota > Actinomycetes > Streptosporangiales > Streptosporangiales bacterium. The sequence continues at coordinate 39,504 of WHTA01000031.1, read as the reverse complement.
TGCACCGCGTTCGTCCGCGAGTTCGACGCGAACACCAAGGACACCTCATGGGCACAGCAACCGGAGTGACCACCGACCAGGACGTCATCCTGCGGGTCGACGACCTACATGTCTCGTTCCACACCGAAGGCGGCGAGGTGCGGGCGGTGCGCGGGCTCGACCTGGAGCTGCGCCGCGGCGAGATCGTCGGCATCGTCGGCGAGTCCGGGTCGGGCAAGTCCACCGCGAGCCTGGCGCTGCTCGGCCTGCTGCCCGACAACGCCACCGTGCGCGGCGGCGCGTACCTCGACGACGTCGACCTGACCCGGCTGACCCGCGCCGACCTGGACGCGCAGCGCGGCAACCGGATCGCCATGATCTACCAGGACCCGATGACGGCGCTCAACCCGGTGGTACGGGTCGGCGCCCAGATCGCCGAGGCGTACCGGGCGCACCACAGGGGCGCATCCAAGGAGGAGGCGTACGAGCGTGCGGTGGAGATGCTCGACCTGGTCGGCATCCCGGACGCCGCGACGCGCGCACGTGCCTACCCGCACGAGTACTCCGGCGGGATGCGCCAGCGCGTGGTCGTGGCGATGGCGCTCGTCAACGACCCGGCCGTGCTCGTCGCCGACGAACCCACGACCGCGCTCGACGTCACGGTGCAGGCGCAGGTGCTCGAGCTGGTGCTGTCGCTGCGGGAGCGGCTGGGCGTCGGCGTGCTCCTCATCACCCACGACCTCGGTGTGATCGCGCGGGTCGCCGACCGGGTCATCGTGATGTACGCGGGGCGCCCGGTGGAGCTGGCGACCGTCGACGACCTGTTCGCGCACCCGGCCATGCCGTACACCACGGCGCTACTGCATGCGCTGCCGGGCGCCGCGAGCCGCCGGGAGGCGCTGCACCCCATCCCCGGTCAGCCCCCGTCGATGAGCCGGCTGCCGGCCGGCTGCCCGTTCGCACCCCGCTGTCAGAAGGCCGACGACGTCTGCACCGCGGAAGAGCCCGCGCTCACGCAGGTGTCCGACGCCCACCTGGCGGCCTGCCATCACCCGGACTCGGGAGGCCAGCCGTGAGCACAACGACGGTCACAGCGACACCGGTCCTCGCCGTCGAGGATCTGGTCACCACCTACCCGGCCCCGCCGTATGACGTCCTCGGCCGGCCCCGCGGCACGGTGCATGCGGTGTCGTCGGTCTCGCTGACCGTGCACGGGGCCGAGACCGTCGGCGTGGTCGGCGAGTCCGGCTGCGGTAAGTCGACGCTCGGCCGCAGCGTGCTCGGCCTGGAGAAGGGCGCCGCGGGAACCGTCCGGATCTGCGGCGAGGAGATCCTGGGCCGCAGCTACGGCAGCACCCGTGCACTGTGCGCCCGTGCGCAGATGGTGTTCCAGGACCCGTTCGCCTCGCTGAACCCACGGCTGTCCGTCGGCGACCTGGTCGCGGAGCCGCTGAAGATCCACGGCAGGTGGAACGGCAGCACCGGCCGCGAGACGGTGGCCAAGCTGCTCACCGAGGTGGGTCTGGAGGCCGACCACGCGTCCCGCTACCCGCACGAGTTCTCCGGCGGGCAGCGGCAACGGATAGGCATCGCCAGGGCGCTGGCGTTGCAGCCCGACCTGCTGATCCTCGACGAACCGGTCTCCGCGCTCGACGTCTCGGTGCAGGCCGGCGTGCTCAATCTGCTCGACGAGCTGCAGCGGGCGCACGACCTCGCGTACCTGTTCATCGCGCACGACCTCTCCGTCGTGCACCACATCAGCGACCGGATCGCGGTCATGTACCTCGGCAAGATCGTCGAGCTCGGCGACGCCGACGCGGTGTACGAGCCGCCGGCCCACCCGTACACGACGGCGCTGCTGTCCGCGGTGCCCGCGCCCGACCCGAAGCTCGAACGCGAGCGGCAACGGGTCGTGCTCAGCGGCGACGTGCCGAAGCCGACGAACCCGCCGAGCGGCTGCCGGTTCCGCACCAGGTGCTGGAAGGCGACGGAGATCTGCGCCACCGAGGAGCCGCCACTGGTCGGCCCCGCCGGGCACCAGGTCGCGTGCCACCACCCAGAACGTCCCGTGTCCACCACACCCGCAGCACCGGCCAGCTAGAAGGAGAACCGCGATGTACGTCGCCGCCCACCAGTTCGACGTGTCCGAGGACAAGGACACCAACCTGCAGCAGATCCGCAAGGCCGTGCACTCCGCCGCGGAGGCGGGCGCGCGCCTGGCGGTGCTGCCCGAGGCCGCGATGGTGGCCTTCGAGGCGGGCCGCGAGCGCATCCGTACGGCGGCCGAGCCGATGGACGGCCCGTTCGTCACCGGGCTGCGGGAGCTGAGCAAGGAGACGGGCACCGCCGTCATCGTCGGCGTGCACGAGCCCAGTGGGCAGGACCGCGTGTACAACACGAACGTCGTCGTCGACGACGGTGAGCTGGTCGCCGCGTACCGCAAGCTGCACCTCTACGACGCCCTCGGCAACCAGGAGTCCGAGCACGTGACGCCTGGCTCGGACACGCCACCTGTCGTGCACATCGACGGCATGAAGATCGGCGTGCTCACCTGCTACGACCTGCGCTTCCCCGAGGTGTTCCGGGTGCTCGTCGACGCCGGCGCGGAGGCGATCACCATCTCCGCCGCCTGGGTGCGCGGGCTCTACAAGGAGGAGCACTGGAACACGTTGCTGCGGGCGCGGGCGATCGAGAACACCACCTGGATCGTGGCCAGCGGCGAGGTCGGGCCACGCAACAGCGGCAACAGCCAGGTGATCGACCCGTTCGGCGTGATCGTCGCCGGCGCCGGCGAGGAGACCACTACCTGCTACGCGCACGTCGAGGCCGAGCGCGTCCGCACCGTCCGCGCCAAGCTACCCTCACTCGAACACCGCAGGTACTCCGTCGTGATGCACTGAGCATCCTGCCTGCGGTGACGCGGAGGTAGTGGACCCAGGTGGAGTCGAACTCGCCGGCAGCCGACGCCCTCGGCCCGGCTCGGATCCCGGCGGCCGATCTCGCCGCCGCCATCGACGAGCCGACGGCCAAGGGCATCGCTGCCGGCGTCGACCACCTGGTACGAACCGGCCGGCTGCGCGCCGGCACGGCGCTGCCCACCGTCCGCGCGCTCGCCACCGCACTGCGGATGAGCCCGACCACCGTCGCGGAGGCCTGGCGGGTGCTCAGCTCCGCCGGCACCATCGAGACGCTCGGCCGCCGCGGCACGTTCGTCACCGGCTGGGACCCCACCGCGTACCTGCCGGACAACGCGCTCGGCAGGAAGGCGGAGCTGCTCTACGACCTGCGGCTGGCGGTGCCGGAACCGGAGTTCCTGCCGGACATGCGGCGCGCGCTGGCCCGCGCGGCCGACTACGTCGACACCGGCCTGAACGAGTACCACGCGGACCAGGTCATCGGCCCGCTCGTCGAGTACGCGCAACGGACCTGGCCGTTCCCGTTCCAGCGGCTCACCTGTGCGTACGGCGGCTACGACGCGCTCTTCCTGCTCTGCGAGGTGCTGATCAAGCCGGGTCGCCGCGTCGTGGTGGAGAACCCGACGAGCGCGACGGCGATCGAGATCATCGAGGCGCTCGGCGGTGAGATGCTGCCGGTGCCGTGCGACGACAAGGGCATGCTGCCCGAGCAGCTGCGCGCAGCACTGGCCAAGAACCCGGCGGCCGTGCTCGTGCAGCCGCGCTGCGCGTGCCCGGACGGCCGCTCGCTGACCCCGGCCAGGGCGAAGGAGCTCGCGACGGCGATCGCGAAGTGCCCGGCCAAACCGGTGGTCATCGAGGACGACGCGATCCCCGAGCTCGCGCAGACGCCGCCGGTCACGCTCGGCACCCGGCTGCCCGACCAGGTCGTGCACATCCGGGGGTGGAGCAAGTCACACGGCCCGGACCTGCGGCTGGCGCTGATCGGCGGCGCTGCGGACATCGTGGAGCGGGCGATCGGCCACCGCCAACTCGGTGCCGTGTGGACGTCCCGACTGCTCCAGGGCGCGTTCGCCGCCATGCTCGCCGACGCCGGCTCGCGCCGCCGGGTGGCGAAGGCCGCCGGCGAGTACACCAGGCGCAGAGAGCTGCTGGCGGACGCGCTCGCGGCCCGGGGCGTGCCGACGTACGCCCGCGACGGGCTCGCCCTCTGGGTCCCCGTACACGACGAGCGCACGGCGCTCGTGGAGCTTGCCTCGCACGGCCTGGGCGCCGGCCCCGGCAGCCGGTTCGCGCTGCCGCCCATCCCCGGCGGCGACCACCTGCGCGTGGCCACCTCGCGGCTGCGGCCGGAGGACGCGGAGACGGTCGCCGACCTGCTCGCCGCCGCCGGCCGGCCACGCTCCTCCCGGATGGTCTGAGCCGTACGCAACGAATCGCGCCAGTACGGCGGAAGTACGCAACGAATCGCCGCTGCCTGCGCAAGATCCGCGTCCATACGCTGAACGAGCCGTATCCCGGAGGCGATGGAGGTAGTTGTGGTGCAGCTCGAGACAGTGGCGCGTCCGACACCGCTGCCGACCGCGCGGACCGCGCGGCCCCGGCACTACCTGATGTGCCCGCCCACCTACTTCGACGTGCGCTACGCGATCAACCCGTGGATGGACGTCACCGTCCCGGTTGACCACGAGCTCGCCGTGCGGCAGTGGCGACGTCTCGTCGAGGTCTACCGTGACCTTGGCCACACGGTCGACCTGATCGACCCGGTGGCCGGCCTGCCGGACATGGTGTTCGCCGCGAACGGCGCCACCGTCGTCGCCGGCCACGCGCTCACGGCGCGGTTCCACAGCGAGCAACGGGCCGCCGAGGCGCCCGCGTACCGGGACTGGCTGGTCGCCGCCGGCAGGTACCAGGTCCGCGCGGCGGAGTTCGTCAACGAGGGCGAGGGCGACTTCCTCGTCACCGACCGCTGGCTGCTCGCCGGCACCGGCTTCCGCAGCGAGCCGTCGTCGCACGCAGAGGCGCAGGAGTGGTTCGGCCGGCCGGTCATCGGCCTGCGGCTGGTCGACCCGCGCTTCTACCACCTCGACACGGCGCTGGCCGTGCTCGACGGCGACCAGGTCATGTACTACCCGGAGGCGTTCTCCGCCGGCAGCCGCGCCGTGCTCGCCGAGCTCTTCCCTGACGCGATCCTCGCGAGCCGCGCAGACGCCGCCGTGCTCGGCCTCAACGCCGTCTCTGACGGCCGGCACGTCGTCCTCGCGGCCGAGGCGCAGCAGCTGGCGGCACAGCTCGCCGACCACGAGTTCATCCCGCTCGGCGTGGAGATGTCCGAGCTGGTGAAGGCCGGCGGCAGCGTAAAGTGCTGCACCCTGGAGCTTCGCAGCTGATCAGGGGGCCTACCGTGCGGCTCGACCGCCTGGACGAACGGATCGTCGCGCTCCTGCTGGCCGACAGCAGGGCGAGCTACGCGCGCATCGGCGCCGCCGTCGGCCTCTCCGCGCCTGCGGTCAAGCGGCGGGTGGACAAGCTGCAGGCAGGCGGCGTGATCACCGGCTACACCGTGGCCGTGGACCCGGCGGCGCTCGGCTGGCAGACGGAGGCGTTCGTCGAGCTGTACTGCCAGGGCCGCACCTCACCGGAGCAGATCAAGAAGAGCCTGGTCAGACACCCCGAGGTCGTCGCCGCGTACACCATCACCGGAGACGCCGACGCGCTCATCCACATGCTCGCCGCCGACACCGGGCACCTGGAGAGCGCACTGGAACGCATCAGGGACGAACCGAACGTCGTACAGACCAAGAGCGTCATCGTTCTCTCCCGCTTGCTCGACCGCGCGACGATGCCCTCCATCTCACTGTGAGGGACACGCTGTTCTCATATAATGAGCGATGCGTCTCGCAAACTGAGACCTGCGAAGAATCCCGAGAAACATTTCACGCGTCCTCCGGAGCTTTCGCGGGAGCCGTCATCAACGCTGGTCAGACCGAGAAAGTGGCGAGCCTTCCGCGCGCACACGCGCGCAGCTAGCGGCAGAATTGGCCGATCGCGGACTTGATATCTCCTGCGGATGCCCTAACTTAGATGCCGAGTACGCGATCCAGCGGGCGTGAACTTTCGCAATCGCGCGAGAACTGGCAATGGGGCCGGTTCGAAGGACGACGGCGCGACCCGCGCGTGCGGATGACTGGTGGGCGAAAGCCGGCGATCTGCGTGCTCGAGATGCGCGCGAGCCGTCGTCCGCCGGAGCGCCAAGCGGTCCGCTCTTACAGGGACCGCACGACGAGCAGGCGGGAGAGGTATGCCGAGCCATACGACCGAGCACGATCCCTCGACCTTCGAGGTGACGAGCAACAGTCAACAGCTCTTTGGTGACGACCCCATCGAGGTCCGTGACACCGACCACTACACGGCGGAGTACGTGGAAGACTTCGTCGACAAGTGGGATGAACTCATCGATTGGAAGCGACGCTCGAAAAGCGAGGGTCGCTTCTTTATTGACCAGCTGAAGTCGCGTGGTGTCACATCGGTCTTGGATGTGGCGACGGGTACCGGATTTCACTCCGTACGCCTCCTCGAAGAAGGTTTCGAGACCGTCAGCGCCGACGGCAGCGCCGAGATGCTCGCCAAGGCGTTCGCCAACGGCATCAAGAACGACAACAAGATTCTCCGGCTCGTGCACGCCGACTGGCGCTGGCTCAGCCGTGACGTCCACGGCGAGTACGACGCGATCATCTGCCTGGGGAACTCGTTCACCCATCTCTTCTCCGAGCGCGATCGTCGCAAGGCACTCGCCGAGTTCTACGCCATGCTCAAGCATGACGGCGTACTGATCCTCGATCAGCGCAACTACGACGCGATCCTCGACAACTCGTTCTCGACGAAGCACACGTACTACTACTGCGGCGAAGAGGTGTCCGCGGAGCCCGAGTACGTCGACGAGGGTCTCACGCGGTTCCGCTACACGTTCCCTGACCAGTCGCAGTTCCACCTGAACATGTACCCGCTGCGCAAGAACTACACGCGCAAACTGCTACGCGAGGCGGGATTTCAGGCTATCGAAACGTACGGCGATTTCCAGGAGACGTACGCGGAGGACGAGCCGGACTTCTTCATCCACGTAGCCGAGAAGGGCTATGTCAAGGATGACGAGCTGACCGCTACGTATTCCACTGCCGTGCACACTGCGCGTGATTACTACAATTCCGACGACGCAGACAACTTCTATTTCCACGTGTGGGGTGGCGAGGACATTCACGTCGGCCTCTACCAGACGCCCGACGAGGACATCTTCGACGCCAGCAGGCGCACCGTCGAGACGATGGCCAGCCAGGTCACGCTCACCCCGTCGACCCGGGTGCTCGACCTGGGCGCCGGCTACGGCGGCGCGGCCCGCTACCTGGCCGCCACCTACGGCTGCCAGGTGACGTGTCTCAACCTCAGCGAGGTCGAGAACGAGCGCAACCGGCAGATGAACGTCGAGCAGAACCTCGACCACCTGATCAACGTCGCCGACGGGTCCTTCGAGGAGCTGCCGTTCCAGGACAACGGCTTCGACGTCGTCTGGTCGCAGGACGCGTTCCTGCACAGCGGTGACCGCGAGCGGGTGCTCGAGGAGGCGGGCCGAGTGCTCGTCCCCGGCGGGCACATCGTCTTCACCGACCCGATGGCGGCGGACGGCTGCCCGAAGGAGAACCTGACGCCGATCCTGGCCAGGCTCAACCTGGACACCATGGCCAGCCCGGACTTCTACCGGGAGCAGCTCGGCCGCGTGGGCATGAAGTCGGTGGAGTTCCACGACCTCACCGAGCAGCTGCCGCGGCACTACGGCCGGGTGCTCGCCGTCCTCGAGCAGGTCGAGTCCGAGCTGGAGGGCAAGGTCAGCGCGGAGTACCGCACAAAGATGAAGGAAGGCCTGCGGAACTGGGTCAACGGCGGCAACGCCGGCAACCTCGCCTGGGGCATCTTCCACGCCAGGGCCTGACCCCACGTACGACACCACGACGGTCCGCGCGGTCATCGACCGCGCGGCCCGTCGTCGTTGCGTCAGCCGATCGCGGCACGGGCGCGGTGTTCGGTCACCAGGTCTCGCTTGGCGTCGAGGAGGCGGTTCAGTATCTCGTCGCGCATCGGGCCGAAGCGGTGGTCGGAGATGGAGACGCTGATGGCCGCGTCGGTCGCGCCGCGTTCGCCGAACGGCACGGTGACGCCGAGGCAGCAGCGGCCGACGACCGTCTCGCCGTGTTCCTCCGAGTAGCCGGCCGCGCGGGCCTCGCCCAGGTCCTGCAGCAGGTCGTCGATCGACGTGCGGCTGCGTCGCGTCAGCGGGCTCAGCTCACCGTGCTCGGCGAGGCGTCCCGCGAAGATCTCCCTGACCTCGTCGTCGGAGCGGTCGGCGAGCAGCGCCTTCCCGATGGCCGTGGTGTTCGCCGGCAGTAGCTTGCCGACCCGCGACACCGACACGACCGAGAGGTCGCCCTCCTCGCGCGCCAGGTACAGCACCTGGTCGCCCTGGAGGATGCCGAGGTTGGCGGTCTCGCGGGTGAACTCGGCGAGCCGGCGGAGTACCTGCCGTACGGACGCCAGCACCGGCACGGACGCGGAGAACGCGCCGCCGAGCTCGACCGCGGCCACGCCGAGCCTATAGTCGCCCGCCGGTCCGCGTACCACGAAGCTCCGGGACTCCAGCTCGGCGACGACACGGTAGATCAGCGACTTCGTCCGACCGGTGCGGGTGGCGATCTCGGCGACCGACACCCCGCCGCTGGTACGGGCCAGGAGCAGCAGCGTCTCCGCCGCGGCCGCGGCGGCGGGCGCGGCGTACTTCCTGGACTCCCCGCTGCTGCCGGCTGTCACTGCACCACCTCCGCACCTCGCTGTCCGTCGCAGTGCCCGAACACGCAGAGCACCGCCCATACGCGGTCAACCAGGACATCTCGCCGCGCGTGGGCCTCTCGATCGACGCCCACACGGCGGCCTTCGTGACCTCCCGTAACTCTAGTGAACCGCTAGTTCACATGTGGATCGCATCCGGTTGGAAGAGAATGTATGGTATACGCTGCACGGCATGCCATCCCTCGACGAGGAGGACTGGTGGACTGGAGCCTGGTCGTTCAGGAGTGGCTGCTGCTGCCCGGCGCCTTCCTCGAGATCTTCACCAGCCCGGTCACGCTCCTCTCCCTCGTCGTCGGCGGGCTCATCGGCATCTGCGTCGGGATGTTGCCCGGCCTGACTGCGGTCATGGCGATGTCGTTGCTGCTCGGCTTCATGCTCGGCCTCCCGGTCGAGGCCGGCATGGGCCTGCTGATCGGCGTCTACACCGGCGCCATCTACTCCGGCAGCATCACGGCGGTCATGCTCAACATCCCGGGTACGCCCGCGGCCGCCGCGACCACGCTGGACGGGTTCCCGCTGGCCAAGCAGGGCCGTTCGCGCGAGGCCGTCGGCACGGTGACGTGGGCGAGCTTCTTCGGCGAGTGGGTCGGGGAGATCGTCGGTTTCCTGCTCCTGCCGTTCGTCGCGGTGCTCGCGATGCTGCTCGGCGACTGGGAGCTCTTCCTCGTCGCGATGGTCGGCGTGCTACTCGCCGGCGGACTCGCGGGCAGCAGCCCCACCAAGGGCTGGATCGCCGCCCTGCTCGGCATCAGCGTCGCCATGATCGGCACCGACCCGATCTACGGCACCGAGCGGTTCGGCTACACCCCGGAGCTGATGCGCGGCATCGACTTCGTCCCCGCGCTCATCGGCCTCTTCGGCGTCGCCGAGGTGCTCTTCGTGCTCCGCTCGAAGCACCCGTACCGGTTGACCGGGGAGCCCGGCCGTGCCATCACCCGCTGGGACATCCTGCGCAAGCCTGCCAGCATCCTGAACATCGTCCGGTCCGGGCTCGTCGGCGTCGGCATGGGCATCGTCCCCGGCGCCGGCGAGTCGGCCGCCCCGTGGCTCGCCTACGACCTCGCCAAGCGGCGGTCCAAGGAGCCCGAGCTGTTCGGCAAGGGCTCGCACGAAGGGCTGATCGCCGCGGAGACGGCCAACAACGCGACGTCCGGTGGAGCGCTCGTACCGACGCTGACCCTTGGCATCCCGGGCAGCGGGCCGACGGCGATCCTGCTCGCCGCGTTGTTCATGTACGGGGTACAGCCAGGCCCCAATCTGATCGTCGAGGAACCGGGGTTCATCGCCACGACCATCGCCCTGTTCCTGATGTCCGCGATCGTCATGCGGCTGCTCGCCTACTTCGCGTCCACGTACTTCATCCGGTTGCTCTCCGTCCCCCGTGGCGTCATCCTGCCGATCGCGGTCACCCTGGGGTTCGTGGGCGCCTGGGGTGTCGGCTTCACGACCTTCGACATCCAGGTCGTGCTGGTCTTCGGGCTCGTCGGCTACATCTTGCGCAGCCGCGGCTTCCCACTCGCGCCCCTGGTGCTCGGCATTCTCGTCGGCCCCATCGCGGACAGGTCACTGCGCAGGGCGATCCTCACCTACGAGGGTGACTTCATCGGCATGCTGACCCGTCCGGTCGCGCTGGTACTCATCGCCGTGCTGGTGCTCATGCTCGCCCAGAACTGGTGGCGCCGACGCCGGGAGGGCACGAGATGACCGTGCGAGACCTCGTCTACGTCGAGGGCCCCATCCACCCCGAAGCCATGGCGCTGTTGGAGGAGCACGGCGACGTCGCGCTCGGGTTCGGGCCGCACGCCGTCCCGGTGACGGAGGTGTGCGACCGGGTGGCCGGGATCCTCATGCGCACCGGCCGTCTCGACGCCGACGTGATCGCGAACGCGCCGCACCTGCGGGTGATCGCGCGGCACGGCGTCGGCCTGGACTCCATCGACGTCGAGGCGGCGACCCGCGCGGGTGTCCTCGTGCTCATCACCTCGCAGGCGAACGCCGCATCGGTCGCCGAGCACACCGTCGGTCTGCTGATCGCCGCTGCCAGGCGGTACCGCGAGACGACCACAGTGGTGTCCGAGGGCGAGTTCGGGCGCCGCGACCAGCTCGTCGGCACCCAGCTCGCCGGCAGGACCCTGGCAGTGGTCGGTTACGGCCGGATCGGGCGCAGGGTCGGCGCCGTGGCCGAGGCACTCCAGATGGACGTACGCGTCCACGACCCGTACCTGCCGAGCGAGGCGCTGCCCACAGCACACGAACGGCTGGAGACCGCGCTCGACGCTGCGGACGCGCTCACGGTGCACGTACCGCTGACGCCGCAGACCAGCTCGCTGGTCGGTGCACGCGAGCTGGACCTGCTCGCACCCGCCGCCATCGTCGTCAACACCGCACGAGGCGGCGTCGTCGACGAGGCGGCACTGGCCGAACGGCTGCGCGACGGACGCCTGTCGGCAGCGGGAGTCGACGTCTTCGCCACCGAACCGCCCGTGCACTCGCCCCTGCTCGGCCTGGACAACGTGATCCTCACGCCGCACATCGCTGCGCACACCGCAGAAGCCATTCGGCGGATGTCGATCGACGCAGCGCACAACATCACGAGGGTGCTCGGCGGTGACGAGCCCGCCGCCGAGGTCACCGCCGTCAATCGGGGCTAGTGCAGATCAGGAGGAACACGTGTCCTTTCGGGAGAGAGTACGAGGCGGCGAGCAGCTCGTCGGCGCGATGATGTCGGACGTCACCAATCCCAACCTGGCGGTGATGCTCGCGACGGCGGGACTGGACTTCTTCATCATCGACATGGAGCACGGCACCTGCGACTGGTCCGACATGGCCGCGCTGGTCTCCACCGCACGCGGCTGGGGCATCACCCCCATGGTCCGCATCCCGGAAATCCGGCGCGAGACCGTGCTCAAGCCGCTGGACGCGGGCGCCACCGGACTCGTGGTCCCGCAGGTGGAGGAGGTCGCGCAGGTCGAGGAGGTGCTCGCGCACGCGAGGTACCCGGACACCGGCCGTCGCGGTGTCGCGCTTCGCCGCGCGCACAGCGCCTACGCCGCGCGCAACGCCACCGAGTACATGCAGCAGGCGAACGAGGAGACGCTCGTCCTGGTGCAGATCGAGACCAGACGCGGGCTGGACAATCTCGAGCAGCTCGCCAAGATCGACGGTCTCGGCGGCTTCCTCATCGGACCGTTCGACCTGTCCGTCGACATGGGGCTGCCCGCGGAGGTGAACCATCCCGACGTGCGGGCCGCCTTCCGGAAGGTCATCGACGTGGCCGAGCAGCACGGGATCGTCTCGGCGATCCACGTACAGGAGCCGGACACGGCCATCGAGCTCTTCGCCGAGGGCATGCAGGTGTGCTCGGTGAGCAGTGACATCAACATGATCGTCGACCAAGCCGCCGAGAACACCAGGAAGATACGCGAATCGCTGCAGCAGTGAACCATGTGGGAGGACCCATGTTGCGCACCCGTCCGCACAGTCACCACCCATCGAGACGAGGCGGCACGCCGGGACTCCGCGTCGCCGGTGCGGCGTTGGCGGTGGTCGCTCTTGCGGCGACCGCTTGCCAGACCCGCACCGCCACGGACGAGTTCCCGTTGCGTCCCATAAAGATCACCGTCGGCTGGTCGGCCGGTGGCAGCTCCGACCTGACCACCCGCGGCCTCGCCAAGGAGATGAAGGACGACCTCGGCGTGAACATCAACGTCGTCAACGTCGAGGGCGCCAACGGCGGCGTGGGCGGCGGCCAGGTGGCGAAGGAGGAGCCGAACGGCTACTCGTTGTTCGGCGGCGCCAACGTCGCCGGGGTCTGGCCGGTCATGGACGAGGCGGACGTCGGCTGGGAGGACTTCTACGCACTGCTCGCCGGGCCGTCACCGACGACCATCTACGTCAAGGACGACAGCGAGTACGAGACGGTCGGCGACCTCGTCGCGGCCATGAAGAAGGACCCGTCGATGCGTTACGGGACACCGGGGCCCGGCAGCAACGGGCAGATCTTCGGTGAGCTGCTCAAGGACGAGGCCGGGGTCAAGGCCAAGCACGTCCCGTACACCGGCGGCAGCGAAGCCGGCAAGTTCCTGAAGGCGGGCGAGATCGACTGGGCCGCCGTCACCCAGGGCGACCTCATCGACATGGCAGAAGCAGGTGACATGCGGCCGCTGGTCAACCTCTACGAGGAACCCGTCGAGGTCGCCGGGCACACCGTGCCGCCGATCACCGACGAGTACCCGAAGCTCGGCGCCTACACGGCCGTCAACCCGTGGTTCGGCATCTACGTGTCACGTGACACGCCACCGGCGGTCCTCCAGCGGCTGAGCAAGGCAGTGAAGCACGCGACCGAGCAGAAGGACTTCAAGAACCTGTACGAGGGCGATCTCGGTGGCATCGTGGACTTCACCACGGGAACGGACTCCGACAAGGCGATGGCGAGGCTGGAGTCCGGGCGAGCCTGGGCTCTGTACGAGCTCGGCGCCACGAAGAACGACCCGGAGAAGGTGGGCATCCCGACGGTGGAGAAGTTCTTCTGGCCGCCCCACGACCGCGCGAAGAAGGCCGAGCCGTGGCCGAAGGACCAGTGACGGACGAGGGTTCCCGGCAGCCGGAGGCACCGCCGACGGCTGCCGGCGACCTCGTCGTCGCGATCGTGCTGCTGCCGCTGTGCGCGTGGATCGTCAGGGAAGCCCTTGGCATGCCGCATCGCGGCGACCTCGGCTTGATGACCAGCCCGGGTTTCACGCCGATCCTCGTCAGCTGCGCGATCGCCTTGCTCAGCCTCGTCGTGCTGGCGAAAGCCGTGCGCGGGGGCGCGCTGCGCGCCCTGGCGCCGCGGTTGCGGGAACTGGCCCACAGTGCGGAGTCGCGCCGCGCGGTGGTGCTGTTCGCGCTGATGGTCGGCTACGCGATGCTGATCGGGCTGGTGCCCTTCCCCATCGTGACGGGCGCCTACCTGGTGGCCACCTTCGTGTTCCTGCGCTCGGGCAGCTGGGTGCAGATCGCGGTCGCTACTGCCGTCGGTGTCGTACTGACCGGCTTCGTCATCCCGTACGTCTTCTCCATGCCGCTACCGTGACCGCTCACCCGAGAGGAGCCGAGCCGCGATGAGATTCGCCGTCAACGTGTCCATGCTGTTCGTCGACCTGCCGATGAACCGACGACCGGAAGCCGCGAAACAGGCTGGGTTCGACGCGGTGGAGATGTGGTGGCCGTTCACCACACCTGAGCCCGCGGACGCCGAGGTGGACGCCCTGTTGAGCAGCATCGACGACGCCGGCGTCGAGCTCACCGGGTTGAACTTCGACGCCGGCGACATGCCCGCCGGCGACCGCGGGCTGGTGTCGCTGCCCGACCAGCAGGCCAGGTTCCGCGCCAACGTCCCTGTGGCGGTGGACATCGCGAAGCGCACCGGTTGCCGGGTGATCAACGCGCTGTACGGCAACCGGCAGGAGGACGTGGCCCCGTGGCGGCAGGACGAGTGTGCGCTCGCCAACCTCGCGTGGGCGGCGGACGCCGCGCACGGCGTCGCGACGGTCGTGCTCGAACCGTTGAACTCGTACGAGAACCCGCGCTATCCGGTGCTGCACACGACACACGGCCTCGACGTGATCCGCCAGGTGCAGGCCACCGGCGGCACGTCGATCGGCCTGCTGTACGACGCGTACCACATGCAGCGGATGGAAGGGAACCTGATCGACACGATCAGCCGGCACGGCGCCGAGTTCGCCCACATCCAGCTGGCCGACTCCCCCGGCCGCAGCACGCCGGGCACCGGCGAGATCGCGTTCGGCCGGGTGCTCGACGCACTGCAGGACACCGGCTACAGCGGCATGGTGGGCCTGGAGTACCGCAGCACCACACCCGACCCGTTCGGCTGGCTGTCTCCCTCGGCCCGCAGCGGCGAGCTCGACACCCGCCCGAGCGACCTCGTGACGGCCTAGTGGATCTCCGGCTCCTGGGTGGTGCCTGGGCGGGCGAGGAAGTCGAAGTCGCAGCCGTCGTGGGCTTGGCTGACGTGTTGGCAGAACATGGCGGCGTAGCCGCGGGTGTAGCGCACCGGCGGGGGTGACCACTCGGCTCTGCGGCGGTCCAGCTCGGCGTCGTCCACGAGCAGGTCGAGCCGGCGGGCCGGCACGTCCAGGCGGATCTGGTCGGCCGTCGCTCACCAGGGCGAGCGGCCCGCCGATGTGCGACTCCGGGGCCACGTGCAGCACGCACGTGCCGTAGCTGGTGCCGCTCATCCGCGCGTCGGAGATCCGGACCATGTCGCGCACCCCCTGCCGCAACAGGTGACGCGGTATCGGCAGCATCCCCCATTCCGGCATGCCAGGACCGCCCTGCGGGCCCGAGCCGCGCAGCACGAGCACCGAGTTCTCGTCCACGCCGCGCGCCGGGTCGTTGATCCGTGCCGCCATGTCGTTGTAGTCGTCGAACACCACCGTGGCGCCGGTGTGCGTGAGCAGCCGCGGGTCGGCGGCGCTGTGCTTGATGACGCAACCTGCGGGGGCCAGGTTGCCGCGCAGCACGGCCAGACCGCCCTCGGCGGGCACCGGGTTGGCCCGGTCCCTGATCACGTCGTCGTCGTACACGCCGGCGCGCTCCAGGTTCTCGCCGAGCGTTGCTCCGCTCACCGTCGGGCACGACAGGTCGAGCAGGTCGGTCAGCCGCGTCATCAGCCCCAGCAGGCCACCGGCGTACGCGAAGTCCTCCATCAGGTACGCGCCCGACGGGCGGATGTTCGCCAGCACGGGTACCTCGCGGCTGAGCTCGTCGAACTCGTCCAGCGCGAAGTCGACGCCGAACCGCCGTGCCATGGCAACCAGGTGGATGAGGGCGTTCGTGGACCCGCCGAGCGCGAGCACCACGATCACCGCGTTACGGAACGCCGCCCTCGTGCAGATGCGGGACGGGCGGGCGTCGTCGCGTACGAGGTCGACGATCCGCCGGCCGCTGTCGGCGGCCATCCGCGAGTGACCGGAGTCCGGCGCCGGTATCGAAGCCGCACCGGGCAGTGTGAGCCCCAGCGTCTCCACCACCGAGGTCATGGTGGACGCGGTGCCCATGGTCATGCAGTGACCCGCGGAACGTGCGATGCCGCCCTCGATCTCGCGCCAGTCGCACTCGGTGATCTGGCCGGCTTCGCGCTCGTTCCAGTAGCGCCACTGGTCGGTACCGCTGCCGAGCAGGTCGCCGCGCCAGCGGCCGCGCAGCATCGGTCCCGCGGGCACATAGATCGCCGGCAGGTCGACGCTCGCAGCGCCCATGACGAGAGCCGGCGTCGTCTTGTCGCAGCCGCCCATCAGCACGACGCCGTCGACCGGGTAAGAACGCAGCAGCTCCTCGGCCTCGATAGCCAGCAGGTTGCGGTAGAGCATGGTCGACGGCTTCTGGAACGGCTCGGCGAGCGAGATTGCCGGCAGCTCGAGCGGGAAGCCGCCGGCCTGCCACACCCCGCGCTTGATCTCCTCGGCGCGGTCCCTTAAGTGGCTGTGACAGGGGTTGATGTCGCTCCACGTGTTCAGCACGGCGATGGCCGGGCGGCCCTGGAAGTCCGCCTCGCTGTAGCCGAGCTGCTTGGCGCGGGACCGGTGGCTGAAGCTGCGCAGGTCGTCCGGTCAGAACCACCGCTGGCTGCGTAGCTTCGCCGGATCGAACTCGTTCGGCATCGCTGGCTCCTCAGTCCGGATGTAGGTCGGTGGCCAGCCGTCGCCCCGGTGCGATGAGGTCGGGATCGGTGACGACGTCCAGCACCATGGGCACCGGTGGCGAGCCGGCCGCGTGCACACCGGACAGCTCGCGCTCCAGCTCGTCCTCCGTGCGGACGGTGGCGGCACGGGCGCCGAGACCACGCGCGACGGTGGCGACGTCCACCGGGCCGATGTCGACCCCGGCCAGCCGGCCGTACGTCTGCGCCTGGTGCATGGCGATCGTGCCGTAGAGACCGTTGCGGAAGACGACGACGGTGAACGAGAGCCCGAGCCGCACTGCGGTCTCCAGCTCCGCTCCCGTCATGAGGAAACCACCGTCGCCCACGGCGGCGAGGACCGTACGCTGCGGGTCGGCGAGCTTCGCCGCGACCGCCGCTGGCACCGCGTACCCCATGGCGCCGTTGACCGGACCGAGCTGGGTGTGCGGCTCGGTGAAAAGCCAGTGCCGCTGCACGAACCCGGAGAAGTTGCCTGCGTCGTTGGTGACGACGGTGTCGCGCGGGAAGTGCCGGTGCAGTGCGGCCACCACCCGAGCCGGGTCGAGCCCGCTGCCCTGCGCCGTGTCGGCGGTGTCGACCCGGTGGTAGTCCTCGAAGAGCTGCCGCTCGGCCGACCAGTCGCGCTCCGGCGGCACGGCGGGTGCCGTACGCGCGAGCGCGGCCAGCACGCTGCCGGCGTCCGCAGCGAGGTGCCACGCCGACGCGGTGTCCACGCCGAGCGGCCGGGGGTCGACGTCGATCTGCACCACCCGCGCCGTGGGTGCCGGCAGCGTGTACCCCTGGCTGGTGATCTCGTCCAGCCCGGAACCGGCGAGCACGACCAGGTCGGCGTCGCGCAGCGCACGCGTCGTCTTCTCCGGGCGCAGCCCGAGGATGCCCAGGTAGTGCGGATGGTCGTTGGGGAACACGTCCTGCCGGCGGAAGCTGGTGTACACGCCGCAGGAGTAGCTCTCGGCCACCGCAACCAGCTCACGCCTGGCGTGCCGCACTCCGCCGCCGGCGATGAGCACCGGCCGGTCGGCGCCGCGCAGCTGCTCGGCGAGCTCGGCCACGTCGGCGTCGCTCGCCTGCGGCCCGGTCATGCCCTCCGCCACCGTGGCAGGCACGGGGACATGAACCGAGAGCAGGTCGGCCGGCAACGCGACGAGCACCGGGCCGGGGCGACCGGACACCGCCACCTGGTACGCACGGGCGACCAGCTCGCAGACCCGGTCGGCGCGGTGTGCCGTCACCGACCACTTCGTGATCGGCGCGAAGTACGCGGTGAGGTCGACCTCCTGGAACGCCTCCTTGTGCAGGTGCTGGGTCTCGACCTGGCCGAGCAGCACGATCATCGGCGTAGCGTCCTGGTACGCGGTGTGCACGCCGATCGCGAGGTTCGACGCGCCCACCCCGCGGGTGCCCATGGCGACCGCCGGCTGCCCGGTCAGCTTCGCGTCGGCCTCCGCCATGAACGCCGCACCTGACTCGTGCCTGGTGGACACCAGCTGCAGCCTCGGGTCGGACGACGCGGCCTCCAGCACCGGCAGGAAGCTCTCGCCGGGAACCGTGTAGAAGCGGCGCACACCGCGCGCGGCGAGTACGTCGACCAGCGCTCGGCCGGCCTCGTGCATCTCCTCGCTCACGCCGTCGGCTCCTGGCCGGCCGCCAGCTGTTCCACCACGAGGGCGAGTGCCGAGTGGTCGAGCTCGCCCCGCCCGGAGGCGACCAGCGTGGTGAGGAACTGGCGCACCGCAGCCGTACTCGGCAGGGCGACGCCCGCCTCGGCGGCGGTACGTAGCGCGATGTCCAGGTCCTTGGCATGCAGCCGCACCTTGAAGCCAGGCTCGTACGCCTCGTCGAGCATCCGCTGCCCGTGGATCTCGAGGATCTTGCTGCCAGCGAAGCCGCCGAGCAGTGCCTGCCTGACCCGCGCCGGGTCGACGCCGGAGCGCTTCGCCAGCACGAGCGCCTCCGCGACGTTCTGGAGGGTGCACGCGACGATGGTCTGGTTGCAGGCCTTGGCCACCTGGCCCGCGCCCGAGTCCCCGATGAGCGTGACGCTCCCGCCGAGCACGTCGAACAGCGGCTCGGCCGAGGCGAAGGTGTCCGCGTCGCCGCCGACCATGATGGTGAGGGTGCCGGCGATCGCGCCCTGTTGCCCGCCGCTGACCGGCGCGTCCAGCATCCGTACGCCACGGCCGGCGAGCTCACCGGCCAGCCGCCTGGTCACCTCGGGCGAGATCGTGCTCATGTCGATCAGCACGGCACCCTCGCGCAGGGCGCCGGCGACGCCGTTCTCCCCGTTCATCACGAGCTCGACGTCCGGTGAGTCCGGCAGCATGAGGATCACTACGTCGGCGCCCTTGGCCGCCTCGGCCGGCGTGCCGGCCGGCTGCGCACCGGCGGCGGCGAGACGCTCGACCGCGGGGCTGCTCCGGTTGTGCACGGTGACCTGGTAGCCGGCCTGCACGAGGTTGCCGGCCATCGGCTCGCCCATGATGCCGAGGCCGACGAACCCGACCTTCGTGTCTCCGGGCGTGAGTTCCCGCTCTGGCACGCTAGCCCTCCCAGTACCGTGGATTCATCCTTCCGACCCGAACCGCTGCAGCAGCTGCGCGGCGAACGCGTGCACGTGCTCGCGGGTACGGGCCTCGGCGGCCTCGACGTCGCGGCTGGTGACGGCGGCGAGGATCCCCCTGTGCTCCTCGTACTCGACCTCCCAGGTCTGCTTCTTCGTCCAGCCGGTGACGGAGATGAGCGCGACGAGATCCTGCAGGCCGTCGAGGTAGTGGCACTGCACCAAGTTGGCGCAGCTGGAGTAGAGCACCCGATGGAACTCCCTGTTGCGCAGCTGCAGCCCGACCTGGTCGCCCGCGCTGCCGTGCTTGTACGCCTCGTCGAGCAGCTCGCTCGCCCGCGCCATGGACGTTTCCGGGATGCGCTCGGCCGACCTGGCCACCGCCGGCGGCTCGAGCAGCTCCCTGGTGTCGTAGACCGACTGGACCAGCTCCGGCGTGACCGTGCGTACCACCATGCCGCGGTACGGGTTCTGCTCCACCAGGCCGGTGCCGACGAGGCCGATGAGTGCCTCGCGCACGGGCGTCTTGGAGACCCCGAACAGCTCGGAGAGCTCGCGTTCCACGAGCTGCTGCCCGGGAGCGAGCTGGCCGGACAGGATGGCCGTTCTTACAGTATCCGCGACCACCTGGGACCGCGAGCCCTGCAGCGTGAGCGACGGCAGCCCGGATCTCGTGGCGTCGCCCTCGGCGTTCACACTCGTCACCTTCCCCCGGTCAACGGTGCCATCGGATAAGACACGAGATACGATACACCAGATCACCTCGGTTTCCGCCGCACGGAGGGGTGGCAACGCCCATGTACGGTCCCTTTGCCGCGATCCGTGAGCTGCGCGTCGACGCCCCGTTCCCCGCGTTCACACCAGTCCGCCAGGACGTCCCCGCACCCAGGGTGCCGGACACCGCCGCCGCCGTGGAAGAGGCGCTGGCTCCCCGGCTCGACGAGCTCCCCGCAGGCGCGAGCGTGGCCGTCACGGCGGGCAGCCGCGGTATCGCCGACTTCGCCTGCACCGTCCGGGCGGTGGTGCAGACGTTGCGTCGCGCGGGCGCGGAGCCGTTCGTGGTGCCGGCGATGGGGTCGCACGGTGGCGCCACCGCCGACGGTCAGCGCGCGCTGCTCGCCGAGCTCGGCGTGACCGAGGACACGGTCGGCGCCCCGATCCGCGCGACCATGGACACCGTCGAGCTCGGCCGGCTGCCGGACGGGCCGGTCGTGCACCTGGACGCGAACGCCGCCGCGGCCGACGCCATCCTGCTGCTCAACCGGGTCAAGCCGCACACGAGCTTCCGCGGCGAGGTGGAGAGCGGGCTGGCGAAGATCGCGGCGATCGGGCTCGGCAAGCAGCGCGGCGCGGAAGGGATCCACGCGTTCGGCCCCAGCCAGCTGCAGCACTGGATCCCCGCCGCGTACCGCACGCTCGCCGGGACCGGCAAGGTGCTCGGCGGGCTGGCGCTCGTGGAGAACGCGTGCCACGAGGTCGCCGCGGTCGAGTTCCTGCCGGCCGACGGCATCGGCGGTGCCGGCGAGGCAGCGCTGCTCGAGCGGGCCAGGGCGATGCTGCCGCGCCTCCCGTTCGAACGGGTCGACGTGCTCGTCATCGACGAGTTCGGCAAGGACAAGTCGGGTGCCGGCATCGACCCCAACGTGATCGGGCGGATCGGCGTGCCGGGGGTGCCCGAGCTGTTCGGCGGGCCCGAGGTGACCCTGATCACCGCCCATCACCTCACGCCCGCGTCCCGGGGCAACGCCACCGGCATCGGCCTCGCCGACTTCGTGCCACTGCGCCTGATGGAGCAGATCGACCTGGCCAAGACATACACGAACGGGCTCACCGCCGGACTCAGCGCCGTACGCAAGATCCAGCTGCCGGTCGTGCTCCCCACCGACCGCGACGCGGTCGCGGCCGCCGTGCGCAGCTGCGGCGTGGCCGACGGCGCGCAACAGCGCATCGTGCGCATCCGCGACACGCTCGCCCTCGACAGCATGTACGTCTCGCCGGCACTGCTCGACGAGGTGGCGGCCGACCCGGCGCTCGAACCGGCCGGGTCGCCGTCCGCGGAGCTGTTCTCCGCGGACGGCGACCTGCGCGACTGGTAGTCGAGGGTCAGTCGTCGCAGCAGGCGGTTCTGGCCTCCTCGACGTACTTCGGGTCGTGCCACCAGTACTTCTTGTTGTCCGGGTGCTCGGGCACCGGCCACGCGACGCGGTTGTCCGGCCGTTGGCCCGCTTCGCCGTCACGGCGAACGGCTCGAGCAGCTCGTCGACGGTGTGGCTGACGCCGCCGACCAGCACCTGACGTACGTTCGCCGCCTCCGTGATGTCCTCGAGCGGGTTGCCGGCCAGCAGGGCCAGGTCGGCGTACATGCCGACCGCTACCCGGCCGATCGGTTCGCCGAGGAAGCGACCTGGCTCGCTCGTGGTGGCGACCATCGCCTGGTGCGGCGTGAGGCCGTACTTCACCAGCGCGCGCAGGTTCATGTGCGTGCTCACCGCGTTGTGGTCGATCGGCGAGTCGGTGCCGTTGAGCACCCGCCCGCCGCCGGCCAGCATGTCCACCGCCTGCTGCACCTGGCGGCGCAGGTTCGCGCGGATCGCCGTCTGGTCGGTGGTCTGCGCCGACCGCACGTTCGCCTGCAGCTTCGCGTACTCCCAGCTCGGGTACAGGGTGGTCACCCTACGGTCGGTCACCAGCGAGGTGTCCTCGCGGTACAGCGTCCTCGAGATGAAGTACGTCGGCATCCGCGCCGCCCGGGACGCGGTGAAGATGTCGATGACGTCGGAGTAACCGTGCCCGTGCGCCGTGATGGTCCGCGAGTAGCCGAACCTGTTCGTCGCACCGGTGTGCTCCATCGCGTCACCGCCGAACGCGAACGCCGGGTAGTGGTAGTGCGAGCTGGCATGGACCCCCATCCGGTGCGCCGCGTCGATGACCTTCTGCTGCCACGCGGTGGGCAGCCGCACGTACGCCTTCAGCAGGTCGTAGTCGAGCGCCTCGGCGCGTTCCAGCTCGAGCGCGAGCTGGTCGGCGTCGAACGTCGGGCGCATGAAGTTGTAGTAGATGCGCGCCCCGTCGATCGCCTCCCCGGTGGCGAAGTACCGCGGCCCGATGCGCGCACCGGACTGGATGGCCTCCCGCTCCTCGACCATGTGGTACGCGGGGCTGCCGGGCGACCTGGTCGTGGTGATCCCGAGCGACAGCCAGAGCCGGCCCTGCCGGTCGCCGTAGGAGTAGCCCTGCATCTCCCTGTGGTGGTGCATGTCGACGATGCCCGGCGTGACCACCAGGTCGCGCGCGTCGATACGGCGGCCGTCGCGTCCGGCCCGGTGCGGCTCGACGGCGGCGATGCGTTGCCCGTCGACGACGATGTCGACGTCACGCTGCACGGTCTCGCTCGTGCCGTCCCACATCCGCCCGGCGCGGATCACGGTACGCCCGCGCGGTTGCACGTTGACCCAGGTGAGCGGCACGGCAACGGTCTCCGGCTCGCCGCCGTCGGCGGACACCAGCCGCAACCGGCCGTTGTTCAGGTAGAGCAGCGACCGCGAGTCGCCGCTCCACGACGGCGCATCGGTGACCTCCTCGGTGAGCTGTCGTGCCTCCGACTTCGGCGTGCCGTCAGGCGCTACGTCCATCACCCACAGCACGCTCGCCACGACGAACGCCATCTTCGTGCCGTCGGGTGACCAGACGGGCCCGTCGTCACCGCGGGTCTGGATCGACCGGTCGGGCAGCGGGTCCACGTACGTCGCCAGGCCGGTCGTCCGGTCGACGAGCATGATCTTGCTCAGGCCCTCGCGGTATCTCGCGGAGTACGGGTAGACGGCGGCGAGCGCGATGACGTTGCCGTCCGGCGACCAGGTCGGCCGGCCGGGCTCGAACGTCGCGGGGAAGACGCGCTGCACCACTCCGGTCGCCACCTCGACCGTGTGCAGCGCGCCGTTCTGGTCGAGGAACGCCAGGAAAGCGCCGTCCGGCGACCAGCTGCCGGAGACGGCGGCCGCGTCGGGCAGGTTGGTCAGCTGCCGCTCGTCGCCGGTCGCGAGGTCGCGGATCCAGATGTCCAGCTTGCCCGCCCGGTCGGTGGAGAACGCCAGCTTGCTGCCATCCGGCGACCAGGCGGGATCCGACTTCCACCAGTGGTCCCTGGTGAGCGGCCGGGGCCGGCCACCGACCCGCATCGTGTAGATGTCGCCGAGCGCGCGGAACGCCACCTGCTTCCCGTCCGGGGACAGCACCGGGCTGCCGATGCCGCGCACCGGGTGCCTGCGGGTCGAGCTGAAGTCGCGGCGCCGCTTCTCGTACGCGGGCCGCACCACGTCGATCGCGGCGGTGAAGCCGATGGTGGCCACGCTGCCGCCAGCTAGCGAGCGCTTCTTCACCGCACCGTCCGCGGTGTAGACGAACCGCTCGTCGTCCAGCCACGACACGGTGAACGGGAACACCTCCTCGCCGTCCACGAGCGCCGTGTTCCCGCGCATCAGCTGGGTGGCCGCCGGCGTGGTCAGCGTGTAGACGACGTCCTCGCCGTCCGGTGTCCAGGCCGGGCCGTGCAGGATCTCGCCGCTCTCGCGCGACACCAGCGTCTCCCGCTCCCCCGACTGCACGTCGACCGCGTCGATCTTCGTGTCGGCCACGACGAACGCCAGCCGCGAACCGTCCGGCGACCACGCCGGCTCGTACTCCTCGTCGGCGGTGTCGGCGACCGTGGCGATGGTGCCGTCCGCCAGGTCGTAGGTGTAGATCGCGTAGCGGCCCGAGGCGTCCGAGGAGAACGCCAGGTGCTTGCCGTCCGGCGAGAACCGCGGCTCGCGATGGTCGTAAGGGCCGCGGGTGAGGCGCCTGAGCTTGCTGCCGTCGGCGCGGATCGTCCAGAGGTCGAAGACACCGTCGCGGTACGACTGGAACGCGAGCGTCTGCCCGTCAGGCGACCAACTGGGCTGCGCGATGTCGAAGAAGTCACCGGTCAGCCGCCGCGCCGTACCGCCGGACGCGGAGAACACCCACAGCACGCCCACCAGGTCGATCGCGACCTGCCGGCCGGCCGGGGAGACCTGGGCGGCGATGTCCGTGCCCTGCCGCAACCGCACCTGCCTGCTGCCCCCGGCCCTGGGTTGCGCGTGCGCACCTGGAGCGGTCAGCACGGCCGGCGCAACCAGCGCGGAGCCACCGACACCCGCCATGAACGTTCTCCGGCTGAACCCACGCACGACGTCGCCGTCCACCATCGTCACACCCACTTCCATGCGGGCAGGCGGTGACGACGCACTGGGCCCCCCGGCTCGGACACCGTCTGCTGTCCAAAAACCGGTCGACGGCATGGTAAGGAGCTGTACCCGCTCCGAGAGAAGACAATCACTGGCAGTGTTCGACAGACGGCAGCACTACCGCGCCGAACGGCACGTGCACGCTACGACGTGGTCGAGCGCCGCGCCACGAGGTCGGCGCCGATCAGCCGGTGCGCGGGTTCCGCCTCGCTGCCCTCGACCCGGCCGATGAGCAGCTCCGCCGCCTGCCGGCCGACCTCGCCCGGATGGAGGTCGAGCACGGTGATCGGCACCTCGCCACGCCGGGCCGCGGCGCTGTCCGACGCGGCGGCGACCAACAGGTCCTGCGGCACCCGCAGCCGCCGCCGACCGGCCTCGTCGACCACCGCGACCGCGTACCGCTCCAGCACGGCGCAGACGGCGTCCGGCGGGTCCGGCCGGTCGAGCAACGCCGCGGCGGCGGCGTGTCCCGGCTCCTCGTCGACGTGCGCGACCAGCGGTTCGCCGCCGCGTGCGGCCACCCAGGCGAGGTAGGCCTGTTCGGCGTCCACGCAGTACGAGTACTCGGCCGGGCCGGTGAGCAGTCCGATCCGCCGCGCGCCCGCGTCGCTGAGGTGGTCGAGCAGGCCGGTGACGCCGACGGCCAGGTCGTTGTCGACCCACCAGCCGGTGGTCTCGGGCAGCGCGGTGTCGCGGCCCACCGTCACGACGGGTGTGCCGGCGGCGCTCAGCTCGGCGAGCAGCGGGTCGGCGCTGAGCACGTCGAACAGCAGCGTGCCGTCGACGGCGATCTGGTCGAGCGTGTCCCCGGCCGTCGCCATCGGCACCAACGTCAGCGAGTACCCCTTGGCCAGGGCGACCGACGCGGCGGACATCAGCATCTCCACGAAGTACTCGACGTCCATCAGGCCGTAGCCGTCACCCTTCGGCTCCCTGGCGGTGACGGCGAGCACGCCGGTGCGCTGCTGACGCAGCTGCCTGGCGCTCGGGTTGGCCCGATAACCTAGCTGCCTGGCTACCTCGACGATCCGGTCCCGGGTACGCGGGTCGATGCGCCCGGTGCCGTTCAGCGCGTTCGACACCGACGCGGTCGAAACTCCCGCTGCCTGCGCCACCTCGCGGATGCCCACCCGGGCCCCGGGCCGTTTCGTCACATCGCCTCCTCGCACACGCTGCCGCGTCCCCCTTGAATGTGTCAGATCGTCTCAAGTACGTTGTCTGCCAGCCTGCTTAAAGGTTTAATCAGCGGAGGACGGTCCTCATGTCTCATCCGTTCCGCATCGAGCGCCGCGGCATCGACCTGGTGCCGCTGGCCGAACGACACACCCGCCCGCGGTCCCTCATCTGGCTGTGGGTGGGCACCACGGCAACCGTCTTCACCTTCGCCTACGGCGCGCTGCTCGTCGCGATCGGCCTGTCGTTCCCGCAGGCGCTGTTCGCGATCGTGCTCGGCAACCTGATCGGCTTCACGCTGACCGGGCTGACCAGCCTGCAGGGCCCGGTGGTGGGCACGTCCACCCAGACGATCTCGCGCGCGGCGTTCGGGCCGAACGGCGGCCGGCTGCTCGCGTTCTTCTCCTGGCTCACCCTGGTCGGTTTCGAGGCCGGCGGGCTGATCCTCATCGTGTTCGCCGCGCTCGCGCTGCTCGGCCAGCTCGGCGTGCCGGACAACGCGTTCGTCAGCACGGTCGTCATCCTCGTCGCCGCGGCGATCCAGCTGGTGCTGCCGCTGTTCGGCTACGGCCTGATCATGCGCGCGCAGCGGTACTTCAGCTACCTGGCCATCGCCATGTTCACGGTCATGGCGATCGTCGTGGTGCCGCAGGTCGACCTCGGCGCCGCGGCCGAGCCTGCGCCCGTCCCGCTGGTCACGGCGGCAATCGCACTCGTCATCGCCGCGGGCGGGCTGTCCTGGGCGGTGATGGGCAGCGACTACTCCCGCTACCTGTCGCCGCGGGCGAGCCCCCGCGCGACGTTCCTGTGCTCGGCGGCCGGCGGCTGCGCCGCGTACACGCTGCTGATGACGCTCGGCGCCGCGGTGGCCTCGATCACCGTCGACGCGAGCGACCCGATCTCCGGACTGCCGGACGTGCTGCCGGCCTGGTTCGTGGTCCCGTACCTGCTGCTCGCCATCGTGACCCTGCTCGCGGTGAACACCAGCGACCTGTACTCGTCCGGGCTCAACCTGCAGACGATGGGCGTCCGCATCCGCAGGTCGATCACCGTGATCGTCGACCTGGTGATCTGCGTGGCCATCGCGTTCTGGGCGGTGTTCGCCGAGTCGTTCTACGAGCTGCTGGAGAACTTCCTCGCGATCCTGGTGATCTGGCTCGCGCCGTGGGCGGCCTTCTACCTGGTCGACTGGCTGCTGCGCCGCGGGCGCTACCACGCCGAGTCGCTGTTCCCGAGCGAGACGGGCAGCACGGGGATCTACTGGCGCTCCGGCGGCGTGCACGTGCCGGCGATCGTCGCGCTGCTGCTCGGCATGGCCGCCGCCACCGCGTGGATCAACTCGGTGCTCGTCGTCGGCCCGCTCTCTGCGGCCACCGGCGGCTCCGACCTCAGCGTCTTCGCCGGCATGCTGGTCGGCGGCGGGGTGTACTGGCTGCTGGCCAGGAAGCGGGTACGGACCGAGGCCGAGGCGGTCGCCGAGCCGCAGGTGCGGGAGGCGCAGCGGTGAGGCTCGACCAGCTGATCGACGCGGCGACCGCCGCACGCCCGGCCGATCTCGTGGTGACCGGCGGCCGGCTGGTGAACGTGTTCACCGGCGAGATCTATCCCGCGGACGTCGCCGTCGCCGGCGACCGGATCGTCGCGGTCGGCGCCGTCGACAGGTACCGGGGCGCGGACACCGAGCAGGTCGACGCGGCCGGCGGGTACGTGGTGCCAGGCCTGGTCGACGGCCACCTGCACATCGAGTGCAGCAAGCTCTCCGTCACCATGTTCGCCGACGCCGTGGTGCGGTGCGGCACCACGAGCGTGGTCTCCGGGCTCGACCAGATGTGCGTGGTCGCCGGCCTGGACGGCGCCAGGTCGGCGCTCGACGAGGCGGCGGCGAGCCCGCTGCGGGTGTTCTGGGGAGCGCCGTTCCAGACGCCGTACACGCTCCCGCGGTCTACCGTGGGGCACTACCTCGGCCCCGCCGAACACCGGGTCGCGCAGGCCTGGCCGGAGTGCGTCGGCGTCTGGGAGACGGTGTCGGAGTTCGTGCTCGGCCGCGACCCTGCCGTGCTCGAGACCCTGGAGCTGGCCAGGCGCAACCGGCTGCCCGCGTTCGGCTGCGCGCCGATGGCCGCCGAGGCGACCCTGCCGGCGCTGTGCGTCGCCGGGATACGGCTCGACCACGAGAGCTACAGCGCCGCTGAGGCGCTCGCGAAGCTGCGCGCCGGCATGTACTTCCTCGTCCGCGAGTCGTCGGTCGCGCACTTCCTCGAGGAGAACATAAAGGTGGTGACGGAGCTCGGCGCCGACCCGTCGCGGGTCGCGTTCTGCACCGACGACGTCACCGTGTCCGACATGCTCGAGCACGGGCACATCGACCACCTGGTGCGGCTGGCGATCGCCGCGGGCGTGCCACCGGTGACCGCCGTGCAGATGGCCACCATCAACTGCGCGCAGATGTACCGCATCGACCACCTGGTGGGTTCCGTGGCACCTGGCAAGTACGCCGACCTGCTCGTGGCCGGCGACCTGCAGGCGTTCGACGTACGGCAGGTGGTCGCGGGTGGCCGGCTCGTCGCCGCCGGTGGGCAGATGCTGACCGCGCCGACCCCGCCGGTACGCGACCCTGCGCTGCTCCACACCATGCGCCGGGCACCCGTACGCCAGGACCAGATCGCCGTCCGGGCACCGGCGGGCGCCCCGAGCGTGCGGGTGCTCGCCATGGACCTCGACCGGCAGGTGCCGTTCGTCCGTCGCAGGCGCGACGTGGTGCTCGCCGCCGTCGACGGCGTGCTCCCGCCTTCCGTGGCGCAGGACGTGCTCTACGTATGCGTGGTAGAGCGCTACGGCAACGAGACGCCGATCCGCACCGCGTTCGTCACCGGGTTCGAGCTGCGCACCGGCGCGCTGGCCACGAGCGCGGCCCCGGACGACAACAACATCGTCTGCGTCGGCACGAACGCGGCCGACATGGCGGTCGCCGTCAACCAGGTGCTCGCTACCGGCGGCGGCCTCGCCGTCGCGGCCGAAGGCACCGTACGCGAGTTCCTCGCCCTGCCCGTCGGCGGCATCGTGGCCGACCTGCCCGCGGAGCAGATGGCCGAGGCGGAACGCCGGCTGGACGCAGCGGCCGGCGAGCTCGGCTGCCGGCTGCCGTCGGCGTTCGGGTACCTGATGTTCCTGGCCATCACGGCGATACCGGACTACGCGGTGACCGATGGTGGCCTCGTCGACTACCACGCACAACAGCACGTCGACCCGCTGCTCGACGTCGCGAAGGAGGCGACCCCGTGAAGGACTTCATAGCCGGCATCCCCAAGTGCGAGCTGCACCTCCACATAGAGGGCACGCTCGAACCCGAGCTGCGGTTCGAGCTGGCCCGCCGCAACGGCCGCACGCTCCCCTACGCGGACGCCGAGGCGCTGCGCGACTCGTACGCCTTCGACGACCTCCCGTCGTTCCTCGCGTCGTACTACGACGGGATGCGGGTGCTCGTCGCCGAGGCGGACTTCTACGACCTCGCGTGGGCGTACCTCACGCGCGCCCACGAGCAGAACGTGCGCTACGTGGAGATCTTCTTCGACCCGCAGGCGCACACGTCGCGCGGCGTGCCGTTCAGCACGGTGATCCGCGGCCTGCGCCGCGCGCTCGTCGACGCGCGCAGTGCGTACGACCTGCACGCCGAGCTGATCCTCTGCTTCCTGCGCGACCTCTCCGCCGAGTACGCCATGGCCACGCTGATGGAGTCGTTGCCGTACAAGGACTGGATCATCGGCGTCGGGCTGGACTCCGACGAGAAGGGCAACCCGCCGACGAAGTTCACCGCGGTCTTCGAACACGCGCGCACGGAGGGCTACTTCCTCACCATGCACTGCGACGTCGACCAGGAGAACGCCACCGAGCACATCCGCCAGTGTCTCGACGTCATCGCGGTGGACCGCATCGACCACGGCGTGAACGCACTGGACGACGAAGCGCTGCTCGCCGAGATCCGCGACCGCGGGCTCGGCCTGACCGTCTGCCCGATCTCGAACGGCTGGGTCACCGACGGGCTCAAGGCCACGGAGGTGCGCAAGCTGCTCGACGCCGGCGTCAAGGTGACGGTGAACTCCGACGATCCCGCGTACTTCGGCGGCTACGTGACGGAGAACCTGCTCGCGGTGCAGGACGCCCTCGACCTGTCGGCCGCCGACATCGTGCGGTTGCAGCGAAACGCGTTCGAGATCGCCTGGCTCGGAACGTCACGGCGCGACGCGTACCTCGCCGAGCTCGACCGGTACTCGGCGCCCTGAAGATCGCCGGGCGGCTCGTCAGGGCCTCGTCAGGGTACTGTCACTGGCCGCACCGCTCGGTACCCGCGAACCTCGGCTCAGTGGCCGCGTCAGCGGTCACCGAGACGGAGGACTTCCGTGCGCCGACTAGTCATTGCTGCCGTGATGGCCATGCTCGCCTCACTGCTCTTCGCGCCTGCCGCATACGCCGGCAGCCCACACTTCGTCGGTACGACCAGCATCACGCGCGCCGACACCAGCCTCACCGCGACCGGCAAGATCGCCGGGCTCGGCAACGAGGACCAGGTCCAGGTCCAGCTCACTGCAACCGCTCAGTGCGTGAACCCGGGCAGCAACAAGCCACAGGCGGGGAACAAGCAGAGCCTCGCCGCCGAAGGGACGTTCCCCGTTCAGAACGGCAAGGCCAACTTCACACTCACGGCGACCGCAACCTTCCAGCCGTCGTGCAGCCCGCCGATGACCGTCGAGTTCACCGACGTCATGGTCACCGATCTGACCCACAACATCAGTCAGTCCATCCCAGGCACCTTCTGACCGTACGGCTCAGGCGACCGACCGCAGCCGGGGCAGCAGCTCCGCGCTGCGGTCCGCCTGGGCGACCGGGTCCGCGCCGCGGAGGATCAGTACGAAGTCGGTGACCCCGGCCCGTGCGTACGTCTCGACGGTGGCGAGCAGCTCGTCGTGGTCGTCGGTGACGGCGAGCTGGATGGACCTGCGGATCTCCGCTGGATCGCGGCCGGCATCGGCGCAGTGTCGGTCGAGTACCCGGCAGAGATCCTCGAACTCCGCCGTCGACTCGCCGGGTCCCGGCATGTTCCACACGTCCGCGTACCGCGCGGCCGTACGCAGCGTCCACCTCCTGCCCTTGCCGTCGATCCAGGCTGAGATCAAATTAGTGGCTCTTGTCTGGATGGCGATCCGATAGCGGCCGATCCGGTGCTGGCACACCGGGTCGGGGTCTGGACCAACCACCTAGCCTCGATCTTTCGCGTCGCTGTCAGATGACGGGGTCGACAGTTGGGTTGAGCGTGGGTGATGGACGGGCGTGGTTGAGTCCCGGCGCTGTGCTCGCCGGTTCTCCGTGTCCTTGGTCTGAACCATCCCGGCGTTTCCGGAGATGGTGGTGTGTTCTGGTTCTTGGCTGAGTATCGGGGGGTGTTGTTCCCGGATGAGATGTTCGCGGATTTGTTTCCCTCGGGTCGGGGTCGGCCGAGTGTGCCGGCGGAGGTGATGGCTAGTGTGATCACGTTGCAGGCGTTGCATGGCCTGTCCGCCTTGACAAGGTGCGTCTGACCAAATGCACCAGTTGGTGTTCTAAATTCCCAACCACTGGTCGGGGCTTACGGGTGATCTTGTCGTCCTTGCTGCCCAGCAAAGACCGCGCCGAGCGCGTCGAATCCGAACGCTGGAAGTCCTACACCTATGACGAGCTGCTCGCCCGCGACAAGGTCAACCTCGACCTGACCTGGCTGCGGGACGAGTCCCTCGAGGACACGGACAACCTCCCCGTCCCCGAGGTGATCGCCCGAGAGATCGTCGAGGACCTCACCGCTGCTCTGGAGGAGTTCGAGGCGGTCGCGATTGCGCTCGAGGCCGCGTCCGAGAACCAATCGCGGGATGGGTAGCCGTCCAGCAGGCGCACCTGGCACACCTTTCGTAGGACCACTGGGAGGTCGCCGCGCACTTCGCAAGGAGTACGGCGCAATCGTCTGGACGAATACCGTCCCCATTGGCGTCGCCGGGGGAGCTATTCAAGCAAATCCGCAGTGAGCCGGCTTCGTGTGGAATGTGTGACGAAGGCCCGAGGGGCTCGTGTTGTCGCAGATCAGATGCGGGCGGCGCGCTACAGCGTCTTGACGAAGTCGATGACGACGGCGTTGAACTCCTCGGGTGGCTCCCAGAACGGCGAGTGGCCGCTATCGTCGAAGAGGGCGAGGGAGGTCTGCGGGATCAGGTCGCTCAGCGCCTCCCACACCGGCGTCGGGTAGATCTGGCTCTTCCGGCCGTGCGCGAGCAGCACCGGTACGTCGATGGTCGGCAGCAGCGGTCGCCTGTCCTGGCTGGAGAAGGGCACCCACAGGGCGAGCGCCGTCAGGTCGGGGACCGTGGTCGACTCGTCGGACCACCAGGCGATCGTCTCGGGGTCCTGGGTGGAGCCGGCCGCGAACATGGCCGGGATCAGACCTCCATCAGGCCGGTGCGGTCGGCGATCATCTGGCGCTGCACGTCCAGCGAGCTCCTGGCATCCAGGTTCCCGAAGACGCCGTGCGGCCAGTCGCCGTCAGCGAACAGGTACGGGGTCATGTCGATGTCCACGATCCCGGCGAGCCGCTCGGTGCCGAACTGGGCGAGGTAGTTGTCCACGGTCGCCATGCCCATCGACCAGCCGGGCGAGCACGACGTCGCGCAGGTCCAGGGCGGCCAACACGGTCTCGATGTCACGGCCGACCTGTTCCATGGTCAGGTGCATGAACTCCTTACCCGACCTGCCGTGGCCGCGGGAGTCGATAGTGATCACCCGATGGTCGGCGGCCAGCGCGTCGACGTTCTTGTGGAACAGTCGGCCGTTCATCGTCCACCCGTGGATCAGAACGATCGGCCGGCCGGTGCCGGTCGAGAGTAGTGCAGCAGGACACCGTCCGATGCCGGGACGAATGGCATATCCGCTCCCCTGCGACCGCGCCCCGGTGCACGGTGGTGTCGCACCCCGAAGGCTTGGTTTCCTTGTCTCGGTCCCGCGCGGTTGCAGGGAAGCAAACCACAATCACTGCACGCAATCAACAAACAGTTGTTACATGATCTTGAAACACCCCTCCCCCGCTGGTCGACGGACGATCTCGACCGGCTTAGCCGACTCCCATCTCGCCACCCTTGCGCGGCGCCCGGATGCCGTTGATCACGATGTCCACGAATCGCTTCGCGAGCTGGTCGGTAGACAGGTCGCCGTCGGGCGAGTACCAGACGTATGCCCAGTTCAGGATACTGGTGAGGGCGATACCGGCGATCCGCGGCTCGATGTCGCGGAACTCGCCGGTGGCGATCCCCCGCGCGAGCACGCTCCGCAGGTTGGCCTCCCAGCGGTCCCGGCTCGCGATCACCTTCTGCTGGCGCTCCTCGCTCAGGTTCCGCCACTCGTGGAAGAAGACGGTGGCGAACTCCTTGTTCTCGCCGATGAGCTCGAGGTCCTTGGCGGCGATCCGGTAGAGCTGCTCGGTCGCCGTGCCGCCGCCGGCGAGCACATCGGCCATGTCCTGCTCGGAGCGCTCCATGATGTGGAAGACGATCTCCTCGAGCAGGTCCTCCTTGCTCGAGATGTGCACGTACAGGCTGCCCGCGTGGACGCCGACCGCCCTGCCGATGTCCCGCATCGACGTGCCGCGGTAGCCCTGCCGGGCGAAGAGCGCGGCGGCGGTCTGCACGATCGGAGCCGCGTAGTCGTTACTGCCTGTAGCGCGTTCGGTCATCCGCCCATTACACACCACCGGGCGATCGAGGTGACGATCCAGGCGAGGCGATGCAACAAGTGTTTGTTGACTCTGGCCGTGGCCCCGGTTACCGTCTCGGTCGAGAGCAGAGGCGGAGCACCCAATGCGCTACTACGACGCCAGCGACCGGACGACGACCCGGATCCTCGCCGACAAGGCGGCGACCGTCGGTGACCGGCCGTTCCTCCACTGGCAGGGCCGCACGTACGCGTACCGCGACCTCGACGCGATGACCAACAGGTACGCGAACGGGTTCGCCGACCTCGGCGTCGGCCGGGGCGACCACGTCGCGCTCCTCATGCCCAACTGCCCGGAGTTCCTCTGGACGCTGTGGGGTCTCGGCAAGCTCGGTGCGGTCGCGGTGCCGCTGAACACCGCGGCGAAGGGCGAGCTGCTGCGTTACTTCCTCGACCAGTCCGACTCGGTGATGTTGTGCGTGGACCGATCGCTGCTGCAGCGCGCGGTCGACGTCCTCGGCCAGGTGCCTGCCGTACGCACCGTGCTCGGCCACGGCGTCGACGCCGACGCGCTCACCGCCGCCGGCCTGCCGGACGGGGTGCGCACGCACGAGCTGACCGAGCTCGCCACCGGCCCCGACACGCCGCCGGAGCCTGCGGTGCCGGTACGTGCCGAGGACCCGCACCTGATCCTCTACACGTCGGGCACCACCGGGCCGTCCAAGGGCGCCATCTGCCCACAGTCGCAGGGCCACGCGGTCGGCCACCAGATGAGTTCGATCAACGGCTACCGGCCGGACGACGTGCTCTACACCTGCCTGCCGGTCTTCCACGGCAACGCGCTCTGGTACACGGTCTACGCGGCGCTCTGGGCCGAGGCATCGGTGGCGCTGTACCCGCCCTTCTCGGCCAGCCGGTTCTGGGCGCAGATCCAGCAGTCGAACGCGACCGTGTTCAACTGTCTCGGCGCGATGGCGAACATCATCTGGCAGCAGCCGCCGTCGCCCGCGGACCGCGAGCACCGCGCCCGGATCTGCATGATGGTGCCGAACTCGCGCGAGCTCAGCCGCGGCTTCCTCGACAGGTACGGCATCACCGTCACCTCGGTTTACGCGATGACCGAGAACTGCGCGGTCACCGTGTTCGGCCCGGACGACCCACAGGAGAAGGTGCCGTCCGCCGGGCGGGTACGCGACGGCGTCGCGGTGCAGATCGTGGACGACGACGGGGTCGAGGTCCCGGTCGGCGCGGTCGGCGAGATCCGGATCAAGCCGGCCGAGCCCGGCATGACGATGCTCGGGTACTACAACATGCCTGAGGCCACCGCCGAGACGCACAAGGACGGCTGGTTCCACACCGGCGACCGCGGCTGGCTGGACGGTGACGGGTACCTGTACTTCTCGGACCGCAAGAAGGAAGCCATCCGCAGGCGGGGCGAGAACATCTCCGCGTACGAGGTCGAGACCATCATCTGCCAGCATCCGGCGGTGCACGAGGCGGCCGCCGTCCCCGTGGCATCCGAGCTCGGCGAGGACGACGTGATGGTGTACCTGGTCGCCGCCGACGGCGCGACGATCACGTACGAGGAGATCATCGCGTTCTGCGCCGACCAGATGCCGTACTTCATGGTGCCGCGCTACCTCGACGTCATCGACGAGCTCCCCAAGACGCCCAGCGAGAAGATCGAGAAGTACAAGCTGAAGACCGCAGCGGCCGAACGCCTCGGTGAACTGTGGGACAGAGAGGCGGCCGGCATTGTCATCGGCAGGTGAGGAGCTCGCGGACGGCGCCGTCCTGGTGGAGGTCGACGGGCCGGTCGGTCGGGTCACGATCAACCGGCCGAGATCCCGCAACGCGCTCAGTCCGTCCGTGGTCGCCGGGCTCGACGCGGCCGTCGACGCCGCGACGGACGCGCGGTGCGGCGTCGTGGTGGTCCGGGGTGCGCACGGCACCCTGTCGGCCGGCGCCGACCTCAAGCACCTGCTCGGCGTCGTGGACGAACCGGGGGCACTGCGCGACTACATCACGTCGATCGGGGCGACCGTCGACCGGCTGGAGGCCGCGCCCTTCGTCTCGGTCTGCGTGGTGGACGGGTACGCGCTGGCCGGCGGCTGCGAGATCATGCTCGCCTGCGACCTCGCCGTCGTCAGCGAGACGTCGGCCATCGGCGACCGGCATCTCGAGTACGGGCTGGTGCCGGGCGCGGGCGGTTCGGTCCGGCTCACGCGAGCGCTGCCGCCGATGCTGGCGCGCCGGTTGCTGTATACCGGCGAGATGCTCGACGGCCGTACCGCCGGCCAGCTCGGGCTGGTGAGCCACGTCGTCCCGGCAGCCAACCTGGACACCGCCGTCGACGCGCTCGTCGACCGGCTGGCCAGGCACGGCCCGGACGCCCTGGCGCTCATGAGACGCCTGCACACCAATGCTCGTGCCGCCGAGCCGGCGCGGGCGATCGCAGCAGAAAGAGACGCGCTGCTCGACCACCTGGGCAGCGCGACCGCACGGGAGGGGCTTTCCGCGTTCGCGGAACGCCGTAACCCGGACTTCCGCCGCACGGCGCCGGCGCCGGTCGCTCCGTGACCGACCAAGTGCCCGCGGGACGTCGACGAAGGAGCCTGACGATGACCGATTCCAGAACCGAGCTCACGACCGCTCAGGCGCCGCCCATGCGGCGGGTGGCCGCCTCCGTCCTCATCGGGACCACCATCGAGTGGTACGACTTCATCCTCTACGGGTCGGCGGCCGCCCTGGTCCTCGGTCCGCTGTACTTCCCGTCGTCCGACCCCGTCGCATCGACGCTGCTCGCGTTCAGCACGTTCGCGGTCGGCTTCTTCGCGCGGCCACTGGGCGGGATCGTCCTCGGACACTTCGGCGACCGGGTCGGCCGCAAGAAGATGCTCGTGCTGTCGCTGTCGATGATGGGCGTGGCGACGTTCCTCATGGGAGCCCTGCCGACGTACGCCACCATCGGCGTCGCGGCGCCGATCATCCTCGTCCTGCTGCGGTTGGTACAGGGCTTCGGTGTCGGCGGCGAGTGGGGTGGTGCGGTGCTCACCGCCGTCGAGTACTCGAGCCCCGGACGACGCGGTTTCTACGGAAGTCTCCCCCAGATCGGCGTACCGGCCGGGCTGTTCCTCGCCACCGGCGCGTTCTTCCTCGTCGCGCAGATGCCCGAGCAGGCGTTCCTGAGCTGGGGGTGGCGGATCCCGTTCCTGGTGAGCATCGTGCTCGTGGTCATCGGCATGATCGTCCGCTTCACGCTCACGGAGACACCGGTCTTCGAGCGGGTCACGCAGGGGCGGGAGGTCGTGCGGGTGCCGTTGGTCGAGGCATTCCGCACCTACCCGAAGCAAGTCCTGCTCGCCACCGGCTCGATGATCAGCACCGGCGCCTACTTCTACGTCGTCAACACCTACTCGCTGTCCTACGCCGCCTCCACGGAGGTGATGAGCCGCAGCGTCATGCTGGTCGCCGTCCTGCTCTCGGCCGTGGTCGCGGTGTTCGCCCTGCCGTTCTTCGGCGCACTGGCCCAGCGCCACGGCCGCCGCCGGCTGATCCTCATCGGGCTCGCCGGGATGTGCGTGTGGATCTTCCCGACGTTCCTCGCCATCGACAGCGGGATCGTTCCGCTGGTCGTGCTCGCGTACCTCGTCGGCGCGGTGCTGTTCAGCGTCTCCTACGGCCCGCAGGCGACGTTCATCACCGAGCTGTTCGACGCACGGGTGCGGTTCAGTGCCTCGTCCACGTCGTTCCAGCTCGGCGTGCTCCTCGGGGGTGCGGTAGCCCCGCTGGTGGCCGCCTCGCTCGTCGCCGCCACCGGAACGTCGATGTCTGTCGCGGTGTACGTCGCCGCGGTTTCGCTCGTGTCGCTGTTCAGCGTGCTGCTGGTCAGCCAGCGTGACCTCGCCCGCGGCAGCCGCGACATGGACGGCGCCGCCGTGGAGGACCGCTCGTGACCGTGGACCCGCGACGTCGGGTGTCCGGCCGGTGGTTCGAGGAGCTCACCGTCGGCACCGTCGTGCAGCACGCCACCCGGCGCACGGTGACCGAGACCGACAACGTGCTGTTCACCACCATGACGATGAACCCGGCGCCGATGCACCTTGACGCCGAGTACGCCGCGCGCACGGAGTTCGGCAAGCCGCTCGTGAACAGTATGTTCACCGTCGCTCTGGTGGTCGGGTTGTCCGTACCCGAGCTCACCCTGGGCACCATCGTCGCCCAGCTCGGCCTGACCGACGTGCAGTTCCCCGCCCCGGTGTTCGCGGGAGACACGGTGCGCGTGGAGAGCGAGGTCGTCGACGCACGGGCGTCGAAGTCCCGCGCGGGCGCGGGGATCGTGGTGTTCGAGCACCGCGCGTACAACCAGGACGACGTGCTGGTGTGCCGATGCCGCCGCACCGGGTTGATGTACCGCAGACCGCAGGAGGCGCATGCGTGATCACCGACTACTTCGACGCGATCGCCGTCGGCGACGAGCACGTCAGCATGGCGCGCACGGTCACCGAGACGGACATCGTCACGTTCGCGATGTTCACCGGTGACTGGCACCCCGCGCACACCGACGTCACGTACGCCGAGTCCGACCCGGTGTTCGGTGGCCGCGTCGCGCACGGCGCGCTCGTCCTCTCGGTGGCGCTCGGCCTGGTCACCTTCTGGCCGCAGGCGATGAAGGCGTTCTACGGGATCGACCGGCTGCGGTTCGTCACGCCCACCAGGATCGGCGACACGATCCGGGTCCGCACGGTGGTCACCGACAAGACGCCGCGCGGTGACGGTACCGGCGTGGTCACCTCCGACTTCACCGTGCTCAACCAGCGCGACGAGACCGTGGTCGCGGCGAGCCTGAAGACGCTCGTGACGGAACGGACGGGGGTGCGGTCATGACACTCCCTGTGTCAACCTCAGGCCGCTGTGAGGGTGGCTGCGGTGCCGTGTTTGGCGGGGTCGTAGGGGTTGTTGTCGTGCCAGCAGCGCCAGATGACGCGGATCCAGGCGCGGGCCAGGACGCGGATCGCGTGTGGGTGGTCCTTGCCGCTGGCGCGGGCGCGGGTGTAGATGTCGGCGGCCCAGGGGCTGGCGTGGCGGCTGTTGTCGGCGAAGGTGGTGATCGCCTTGCGGAACCGCTTGTTGCAGGCCCACCGGAAGTGCACCGCGCGGTGCTTGCCGGACTCCTTGGTGACAGGTGTGCAGCCGGCGAGCGCGGCGACGGCGTCGGGAGAGTCGTAGGCTTGCCGGACATCGCCCCACTCGGCGAGCACCTGGGCGACGTTGATCTGACCCGACGTTGGCAGCGACGTGAAGATCGCGGCGTCCGGGTGCTCCCCGAGGTGGGCGGTCACGGACCGGTCGAGGTCCTTGATCGCGGTGTTCAACGCGGTCAGCACGGCGACGTGGGCGAGGACGGCGTCGCGCAGTGCTTCGGTCACGGCGTCGTCGCTGACACCGGTGGGGCGCCGTGCAGCCGAGTGAGCAGCTCGGTAGCGGTGCGGCGGCCGGAGTAGCCGTGCTTGACCATGAACGCGGCAATCCGCTTGACGCCGAGCCGGGCTGCGGCGGCCGGGGTGGGGTAGCGGGTCAGGAACGCCAGGCTGATCGGGCTCTCGACGTCGGCGAAGACGGCGTTGGCCCCTGGCCAGTACGCGTCCAGCAGTGCGGAGAGCTGGTTGGTCGCGGCGACCCGCATTTCGACCAGGTCGTCTCGCGACCGCACCACGGTCCGCAGCGCCTTCGTCTCGGGCGAGTACGGCGCTGCGACACGCAGCCGGTGCGCCCGCAGCCGCAGGTACTCCGCGATCACCGCGGCGTCGCCGGCATCAGACTTCGCGCCGGAGCGCACCTCGCCGTCACGCCAGGTCTTGATCGCGTTCGGGGACACCGGCACCACTGGGTGACCGGCCTCGAGCAGCAGGTCGACCAGGCGGCCGTTCGGCCGTTCGATCCTGACCGGCACATCGGCGGGATCACCCAGACGAGCGAGACGACGGATCAACGCTGTGATCCCGTCCGCGGAGTGGGCGACGGTGAACTCCGCCACAACCACCCCGGCCGCATCCATCACGCACACCGCGTGGATCGCAGCGGCCCAGTCGATCCCAACGAAGTACAGCGCAGCAGGCAGCGCAAGAGACAACGAGACTCCTCCATCAGGCAGCAGCGACGACCCGGCGGCGACGAGGCCGACACCCGGGCGGTCACTAACCGGCGCTCTACGGCGCGTCTCCCTGTTGCCGGTCCACGGCCCCGCGAGAACCGGGGGCGGCAGTGTCATGCAGGCCCTCAACGAGCGAC
>WHTA01000030.1 GCA_009379825.1 Streptosporangiales bacterium | reverse complement strand
CGCACAATCGGGTCAACGCACGACCCCCACTTCCGCAGACCGGGGCAGCACACGACCCACGCCCGCACAATCGGGTCAACGCACGACCCCCACTTCCGCAGACCGGGGCAGCACACGACCCACGCCGGCGGAACCGAATCAACCCACGCCCCACACCAGCGGGATCCGGCTCAGCGCACGACCCACGCCGGAGGGACCTAGATGGCCCACGGTTCCCACTCCGGCAGGTCGGGTCATTGCGCGGCCCACGCCAGCGGAACCTGGTCGGTGCCCGGCCCCCTGCGGGTGGCCAGGTCAGCACACGGCCCCATGCAGGCCGGGTCAAGCACGACCGCCACGACCCACGCCGCGACACCGCGTCAGCGCACGACCCACGCCGGCGGGACCCGGGTCAGCGCACGATCCACGCCGACCAGGTCAGCGCACGGCCCCATTTCCGCGGGCCGGGGCAGTGCGCGCGCGGCCCACGCCGGCGGAGCCGGTCGGTGCCCGGGCCCCTGCGACGGGCCGGGTCAACGCACGACCCCACCCTCGCGGAACCGGGTCAGCACACGGCCCGCTTCGGCGGGCCAGGTCGTGCGCGCGGCCCACGCCCGCGCAATCGGGTCAGGGCACGACCCACGCCGGCGGAGCCGGTCGGTGCCCGGGCCCCTGCGACGGGCCGGGTCAAGCACGGCTCCACTTCCGCGGGCCGGTCAGCGGGCGACCCACGCCGCTGGGCGGTGCACGGTTCCCGCACGTCATGGCCTGCCCGCACTCACCGGGGCGCGGAGGGCGGGGTCAGCTCATTGTTTTCTGGACGGTCTCCACGATGCGAGAGACGGAGGGGATCGCGTGGTCCTCTAGGGCATCCGCCGACGGGAGGGGGACGTGCGGGGTGGTGATCCGTTGCGGTGGGGCGGTCAGGTCCGACCAGGTCTCGGCTACTGCGATCGACACCAGCTCGGCGCCCCAGCCGCATAGGCGGGGGTTCTCCTCGACGGTGAACATGCGGCCGGTGGCTGCGACGCTGTCGAGGATGGTGCGGGTGTCCAGCGGCACCAGCGACCGGACGTCCACCACCGTCGCGTGGATGCCCAGGGCTGCCAGTTCGTCGGCGGCTTGCAGTGCGCGGGGCACCATCGCGGCCAGTGCGACGATCGTGCAGTCGCCGCCGGTACGGCGCACCCGTGCCGTGCCCAGTTCGTCGACGATCTCGCCGTCCGGTACCTCGGCCTTGGTCGCGTACAGGCCCTTGTGCTCGAAGAACATCACCGGGTCGGGGTCGCGTACCGCGGCGGCCAGCAACCCGACCACGTCGACCGGCGTCGCCGGCGCCACCACCTTCAGGCCGGGCACCGCCATCGCCCAGTTCTCCACGCTCTGGGAGTGCTGTGCGCCGAAGCGCAACCCGCCGCCGTTCGCGGTACGGATCACCAGCGGCAGGTCCACCTGGCCGCCGGTCATGTACCTGGTCTTCGCGATCTCGTTGGCGACCAGGTCCCAGCACACGGCGAGGAAGTCGGAGAACATGATCTCGGCGATCGGCCGCATGCCGGTCATCGCCGCGCCCATCGCCGCGCCGAGGATCGCCTGCTCGGAGATCGGTGTGTCGGCCACCCGTTCCGGCCCGAACCGGTCGAGCAGCCCGCCGGTGGTCTTGAACACCCCGCC
Organism: Streptosporangiales bacterium; assembly: GCA_009379825.1. Taxonomy (NCBI): domain Bacteria; kingdom Bacillati; phylum Actinomycetota; class Actinomycetes; order Streptosporangiales; species Streptosporangiales bacterium. Next base: position 57,610 of record WHTA01000030.1, on the reverse strand, counting down.
GGCCGCGGCGACGTCCTCGCCGAGGAAGACGACCCGCTCGTCGCGCTCCAGCTCCTGGGCGATGCCGCGCGCAACCGCCTCCCGGTAGGTCAGTTCCGCCATGCCGCGCCTCCGTCCGCCCACACGTCCTGCTCCACCAGCGCGACATCGGGGGCCGGCGCCGCCTTCGCGGCCTCCGTCGCGGTGTCGATCTCGCGGGTGGCGTCGTCGTCGATCGCCGCAACCGTTTGCTCCGGTACGCCCGTGTCGAGCAGGTGCTGCCGGTACGTCGGCACCGGGTCCCGGTCGAGCCAGGCCTGGATCTCCTCGGCCGGCCGGTACCTCCCCGGGTCGGCACGGGAGTGCCCGCCGTGCCGATACGTCTGCGCCTCGATCAGGCTCGGCCCGTTGCCCGCCCGCGCCCGGCCCAGCGCCGTGGTGGCCGCTTCGTACATGGCCGTGACGTCGTTGCCGTCCACGGCCACGCCGGTCAGGCCGTACGACCCCGCGCGGTCGGCCGCCGGCCGCGGCACGGCGGTGATGTCGCCGATCGCCGTGTACTCCATCCACTGGTTGTTCTCGCAGACGAAGACGACCGGCAGCCGCCAGATCACGGCGAGGTTCAACGCCTCGTGGAAGGCACCGATGTTCGTGGTGCCGTCGCCGAAGAAGCAGACGGCGACCTGGTCGGTACCGCGCAGCCGCGCCGACCACGCCGCACCGTTCGCGATGGTGAGGTGGGCGCCGACGATTGCGTACGAACCCATCATCCCGTGCTCGACGCTGGTCAGGTGCATCGAGCCGCCCTTGCCGGCCAGCAGCCCGCTGCCCCGGCCGAGCAGCTCCGCCATCACCGGCGTCATCTCCGTGCCGCGCGCCAGCGTGTGGGCGTGCCCGCGGTACGTCGCGAACGTCCAGTCGTCGGCGCGCATCGCCTCGCCGAACGCGGCCGCGACTGCCTCCTGGCCGAGCGAGAGGTGGCTGGTGCCCTTCACCAGGTTCTGCATGAACAGGTCGTACGCGCGCTTCTCGAAGCGCCGCAGGCGCACCATCAGGGTGTAGAGACGGAGCCCCGTCTCGGCGTCGACGTGATGCGCGAACGCGGGGGTCGCTGGCAGACCCAGCTCAGTAGGCGTTGGCAACGAACAACTCCTCTGCAGGGAACAGGGTGAGCACACGGCAGCCGTCTGCGGTCACGACGACCTCCTCCTCGATGCGCGCGGCGGAGTAGCCGTCCGTGGCGGGACAGTAGGTCTCCAACGCGAAGACCATGCCCTCCTCCAGCTCCACCGGATGCTCGAGCGAGTTCAACCGGCTGATGATCGGACGCTCGTGCAGCGCCAACCCGAGACCGTGCCCGAACTGTAGCCCGAACGCGGCCATCTCGCTGGGGAAGCCGAAATCCTCGGCACGCGGCCACAGCCGCGCGATGTCGTCGGTACCTACGCCCGGCTTCACCATTTCGATCGCCGCGTCGATCCACTCCCGTGCCTTGACGTACGCGTCGCGCTGCATCTGCGTGGAACGGCCGACCGCAAACGTGCGGTAGTAGCAGGTGCGGTACCCGTTGAACGACTGGATGATGTCGAAGTACACCTGGTCGCCCGGCCGGATCAACCGGTCGGTGAAGTTGTGCGGGTGCGGGCTACAGCGTTCGCCCGATACCGCGTTGATCGCCTCCACGTCGTCGGAGCCCATCTCATAGAGGCGCTTGTTGGCCAGCGCCACCACTTCGTTCTCCCTGATCCCGGGCTTCAGCGCGTCGACGATCGTCTGGTACGTGCCGTCGACCATCGAGGCGGCGGTCGAAAGCAACGCGATCTCGTCCGGCGACTTGATCTGCCTGGCGTCGAGCATCACCTGCTGCCCGTCGCGGACGTCCAGACCCAGCCGTTGCAGCTCGAAGATCATCGGCGGTTCGCCGACGTCCACACCGACGGGCATGTCTGCCACGCCGGCCTGCTCGAGCAATTCCTTGATCTCACGGGCGGCGAGCTCGAAGAGCCCGGCGGGGGGTGCGACGGAGCCGCGCAAGCCGAGCATCCCCGCCCGTGAGTTCTCCGGTCGCAGCCACGGCGCGTACAGCTGGTGGTGCTTGGCCGCGGAACCGAAGTCCCACACCACCGGCTCGGCCTCGCGCGCCAGCAGCGCGTAGCGGGCCATCTTGTCGCGGGCCCACTCACCGATCATGGTCGACGTGAGGTAGCGGATGTTGTTCACGTCGAACACCAGGAGCGCACCGAGCTCGGACGCGTCCAGCGCGGCACGCGCCCGGCCGAGACGGTAGTCGCGCAGTCGCCCGAAATCGACGCGCTCCTCGAAGTCGACACTCATGCGTCCGGGCGAGGGTGTGAGCGCAGTCGCCGGAACAATCATGCGATCGCCTCCTTAGTCGCTTGCGAGGCCGTCGTCGACGTCGCCTTCCTCGGGTTTCAGGTCGAGCCCGGCGCTGGCGGCCTGCTGGTCCAGCAGCACGGCGAAGTCCTCGTCGGCCCGCCCGCGGCCGATGGTGCCCTGCACCAGCTGCTTGGTCAGCGCGGCGAGCGGCATCGGTACACCGAGCTCGTTCGCCGCCGCCAAGCCGAGGTCGAAGTCCTTGCGGAGCAGCACGGGCGTGAAGGTGGGCGTGTAGTCGAGCTTGATGAACTGCGGTGACTTGTACCTGGTGAACGTCGAGCCCATGACGCTGTTGTTGAGGAAGTCGAGGAACGCCGTACGTGAGACGCCGCCCTTCTCCGCCAGCACTGTGATCTCGGCCATCGACTGCGTGACCACACCGAGGAAGAGGTTGTGGCAGATCTTCACCAGATGCGCCGCCTCGTCCTCCCCGACGTACGTCGCCGCCCGGCCGATGCACTCGAGCAGCGGCTGCACGCGCTGGAACACGTCCTCAGCGCCCGAGGCGACGAGGCTGAGCTTGCCCGCCTCCACGACCTTGCCGTTCCCGCTCACCGGTGCGGCGAGGAACTCGACGCCCCGGTCCCGCGCGGCGACGCGCATCGCCGCGGCCGTCTCGATGGAGACGGTGGAGCAGTCCACGACGATGTCGGGCTTGGCGTCGGCGTCGGTCAGCAAGCCACCTTTGCCCGTGAGCACCTGGGCGAGGTCGTCCGAGGCGGCCACCATGGTGAACACCACGTCGCGGTCGGCGAGGTCGAGGACGTCGTCGACCACGGTGGCACCGTCGGCCTGCAACGGCTCGGCCTTGCTACGGGTGCGGTTCCAGACCGTAATATCCACCCCGCGGCGAGCGAGCCGACGCGCCATCGGCGCGCCCATCCGGCCGGTGCCGATCCAGCCGACCCGTAGCGGCGGCAGCGTTCGGTCGGCCATCGAGTCCACCTCTTGCCCCGTTCGTTCGCACGATGATGAATGCAATCGATTGCTACGACGGTAGACGAGACGCGACGAGAGCGTCAAGTGGCCTGCAACCGAGTGGCCAGCCAGTCCGCCGTCTTCTGGCGATGTTTCGCCGCAACGTTCATGCAGCCGTGGTTGCCGTCGTCGAGCAGGAGTAGCGTGGTCGGCCCCGCGGCTTCCGCGGCGAGCCGCTGCGCATGTTGGTACGGAATCAGTCGGTCAAGCTTCCCGGTGACGATCAGCAGCGGGCACCTGATCGACGACGTACGGCCGGCGAGGCTGAGCCCGTGCGCCGCCTCACGCGCCGCCCCGTCGTCCGCCGATCGCGACCGCACCCGGAACGCCTCCCTGGTCAACGCGGGCAACACCGGCCAGCAGGCACCGAAGTCGTACGGTCCGGCCAGTGCGACGCACGCCCGCACCCGGTCGTCACCACTGGCGATGCGGGGCGCGTAGTAGCCACCGAGGCTCACGCCCCAGACGCCCATGCGCTCCTGGTCGACCTCGGCCAGAGCGGCGACCGCATCGAGGATCGCTTCGCCCGGCACCTCCCAGTCACCCTGGATCGGCAGGTCGTACTCGGCTTCGCCCTGCCCGGGCCCGTCCACGCTGAACGTCGCCAGTCCCCGCTCCAGGAACAGCGCCTCGGTCGACCTGAACTCCTCCTTCGCCGAGTCCAGCCCGGGTACGAGCACTACCAACGGTTGCGGGCCGTCGGCGCCGGACGGCAACCGCAGGATCCCCACCAGGTTCGACCCGCGGTACGGAATCTCGATCCGCCGCCCGGGCGGGTCCAGGTAAGGTAGCGCCACGTCCAGGCACCGCACGGCCGCCTGGTGCGCCTCGCGCAGCTGCGCCCGGTCGTGCACGAAGAGGTACTTGGCGAAGTGGTAGTAGACGGCGGCCCGCGCGTAATGCTGCCCGGCCGAGCGCAACCGCTGCTCGTGCAGCGCTTCCGCGGCGAGCGCCTCGTGTTCGGCAGCGACGGCGCTCCATGCGGAACACCAGTCGTCCCACCGTCCGACGCTGCGGGTCACCCGCTCGAAGTCGCTGACCGCCACACCGTTCGTGGTGAACCGCGGTGCCCAGTTCGCGATCGCCGACGCCACCCGGTCGTCCATGACACACCCACCTATTGCAATCGTGTGCATAGTCGCCGATCATCGACGTTGTGTCAACGACGTCCCAACTGCCGAGCGCACCTCCGCCGTTCAGCCGCGGCGAGTTGCTCGCTCGCCGGCGCCGGCTCGTCGAGGCTGCGGCCGCCGCGGGAGCCGACACAGTGGTCGCGTACGGCGCCAACCGCTCCGGTACGGCGATTCCGTGGTTGACCACCTGGCCGGTCACCAGGGAGGCGGTGGTGGTGCTGCATCCCGACCTGACGGCCGACCTGCTCGTCGGCTTCCCCAACCACGTGCCGGACGCCCGCAGGACGGCCGCAGCCGCGGGCCTCGGCGACCGCGTGGCGCAGCTGGACGGCAACACCCCCACGGCGACCGTCGACGCGCTCACCCGCGGCAGGCAACCATGCACAGTGGCTCTGGTCGGGCCGCTACCGCGGCCGGTGCGCGACGCCGTCTGCGTCTGGGCCACCGACGTCGTCGGCCTCGACACCGCGTACACCAGGCTCCGGATGACCAAGTCGACAGAAGAGCTCGGCTGGCTGCGGCATGCGGCCGCGTTGACCGACCACGCCGCCACCGCACTGCTCGACACGGCCGCGGGCGGCGCCAGCGAACAGGAGATGGTCGCGGCAGCGGAGTTCGCGTACCGGCGCGCCGGTGGCACGCACCACATCTGCTACGTCACCACGACCGCCATGGACGCGCCGGATCGGTGTGTGCCGGCGCAGTGGCCGTCCGCGCGCCGCGCCCGTCCAGGCTCGGTGGTCGTCTTCGAGCTCAGCGCGGGATGGGGCGCCGACTACCCGGCACAGCTGCTGCGTACGGCAACCATCGCGGCGCCACCCACACCGCTCTACGACCGACTGCACGAGGTTGCTGAGGCAGTGCGCGACGAGGCACTGGCGCGGCTGCGCCCGGGCGCTGTGCCGGCGGAGTTGCTCGCCGCCCTGGCACCCGTACGGTCGGCGGGTCTCGTGACGGTCGACGACCTAGTGCACGGGCTCGGCGGCGGCTACCTGCCCCCGGTGCTCAGCGAACGCCACGCCGAGCCGGCGGGACTGCACGCGGAGCCGTTGCGGGTGGGCACCACTCTCGTGGTGCAGCCGAACGTGTGCACACCCGATCTCAAGGCCGGCGTCCAGACCGGCGAGATGGTCGTCATCACGGAACATGGTTACGAATCGCTGCACCGGTTCCCAACCGGCCTCGTCGCCTTGGGAGCCACATCATGACCGCGGCGGATGCGGAGATCGTGGTGATCGGCGGCGGCCACAACGCGCTCACGTGCGCGGCATACCTCGCGGAGGCAGGCCTGCAGGTGCTCGTCGTCGAAGCGGGCGCGCAGCTCGGCGGCGACACCATCACCGAGGAGCTCACCTTCCCCGGCTGGCGGCACGACTCGTGTTCCAGCGCCCACGTCGTCGTCCAGTCGAACCCACTGATCCGCGACGACGAGCTGGGGCTGCTCGCCCGCTACGGACTGCAGTACATCCACACCGATCCAGCGGTCGTCATGCCGTTGGACGAAGAAGCGGTCGTGATGCACCGCGACGTGGACGCCACCGCCGACGAGCTGGCGCGCTGGTCGACTGCCGACGCAGCCGCCCTGCGCACGATGATGGCCGACTGGCGCGACTGCCTCGCCGGCCAGCACGCCCGGTGGTCCGCCGGCCTCCCGCCGACCGGCGACGCCGGCCGCCGTTACGAGGAGCTGCGCAGGCGAAGCGCGTGGGACGTCGTGCACGACACGTTCAGCCATCCGGTGAGCCGCGCGCTCATGACCTGGCTGGCGTTCGCCACCATCCAGCCGCCGCAGCGCCCAGGGACGGGCGCATTGCCCGCCGCCATCACCGGTGGCCGACTGCAGTACGGGTGGGCCACACCGGTAGGCGGGTCGAGTGCGCTCCCGGACGCACTCGCCCGGCATCTCGCCGACCACGACGGCACGGTGGTGACGTCCGCACAGGTCGCGCGGATCCTCATCCACGCCGGCCGCGCGGTCGGCGTGGAGACCACCGACGGGCGTAGGTTTACGGCTTCGGTCGGCGTGGTGTCGTCCGCGCACCTGGCACACCTGCCCGAGCTCTTGCCGACACCGGTGCCGGCGCCCCTACAGCAGGCGGCCGCAACTTGGCGTCCTGGACTGGCGCTGTTCGCCGTGCACGTCGCGTTGCGTACCGACATCCGCTACCGCACGGCAGACGGAGCTACCACAGCCGTGGCTGGTGCGCTCGGCACACCGGCGGGGCTGCGACGACAGGTCGACGGCTGCTACGCGGGGCACGCGGAGACCGACGACCCCTGGCTGCTACTCGTCTCCGCCACGGCCGTCGACCCGGCACGCGCACCTGGTGGCGTGCTCAAGCTGCTCACCGCTGCGCCGTCCCGACTGTCCGACGACCGGCCGTGGGACGACGACGCCACCGAGGCGTACGCCGAACGGTTGCTGACCGTCGCACGGAAGCGGGTGATCGGGCTGCAGTCGTCCGACGTCCTCGCGGTCGTACCCGAGTCGCCCGCGAGCCTCGCCAGGCGCAACCCGCACAACGTCGGCGGTTCCTGCCACGGCGGCGAGTTCGACCTCGGCGACGACGGCATCGTCCCGGGCTGGCCGACGCACCGTACGCCGATTCCCGGGCTCTACCTCACCGGCGCCACGACGCATCCGGGCGGCTCGGTCTCCGGCCGCCCCGGCCGCAACGCCGCGCGCTGCGTCCTCGAGGACCTCGGCATCGAACCGGCCACGGTCATGCCCGCACACTGACCGACATCGGCCGGTCACGTGGGAGGTTCGTGGACCCACTGCACTGCGACGTCGACATCCGCGTCCCGTACGAGGTTGAAGACCGGGCACCTGGCCTCGGTCTCCTCGACCACCTCGGCCAACCGTTCGATCGGTTCCTCGGTGACGACGATGGCGCGCACCCGTACGGTACGGAAGTGCGGCCGCACGGCGCGGTCACCGGACCGGCCTCGGATGTCGATGGTGAACGAGCCCTCGAAGTCGATCGACGTATAGCTGAAACCGTACTCGGCCGCGGTGCGGTAGAAGGTCACCGCCTCGCAACCGCACAGCGCGCCGAGCACCGTTTGCAGCGGCGAAGGACCGGCGCCGGTGCCACCGTGCGCTTCTGGTTCGTCCATCGTGAACGTGCCGTACTCACCGGCGTCGACGACGGTCCGCATCGTGGCGTCGTTGTGTGCGATGAGCGCCTTGCGCCTGATGAAACCTTCGTCCGTGTCAGCGCGCCCAGCGACTGCGCTGCTCATCGGTCGCACCGCCTCTCGTCTCGTAGTTGGCTACGTCGAGTCCGTCGTCGCAGCTGCCGGTGCTCCACCGAGGTAGAGCGTGGCTATCTCAGGGTTGGCCGCGACCTCGCCGGCCGGACCGGTCAACCGCACCCGACCGCCTTCCATCACCACACCGTGCGACGCGAAGCCGAGGCCCAGCCGCAGGTTCTGCTCCACCAGCAGCATCGTGGTGCCCGCTTCGTTCAGGCGCCGGATCAGCTCGGTGACGGCCGCGAGACTGCGCGGATCGAGGCCGAGGGACGGTTCGTCGAGGAGCAACAGCGTGGGCTCCAGCATCAGGCAGCGGCCGATCTCGACCATCCGGCGCTGTCCACCGGACAAGTTGCCCGCCGGCTCGCCGCGGCGCTCCTTGACCAGCGGCACCAGTTCCTCCACCGCCGCGTAGCGGCTGCGCAGGAGCGCCCGCTCGCGGCGGATGAGGAAGCCACCCATGAGCACGTTCTCGCGCACCGACATGGAAGGGAACAACGCCTGTGCCTGCGGCACCTGGGCGACGCCAAGCCGCAGGATCTCGTCGGGCTTGCCGCCACCGATGGCACGTGTACCGAGCCGCACCTCACCGGATCGCGGCGACAACAGCCCGGAGATCACGCGCAGCACCGTCGACTTGCCTGCCCCGTTCGGCCCCACGATGCAGGTGATCGAACCTTCGGTGCAGTGGAAGTCGACGCCCTGCAGGACGTCACCACCGCCGTACCCCGCGTACACGCCTTCGAACGTCAGCATGACCGCACCGATCCCTGCTCGGCCGAGTAGTCCTCGCCCAGGTACGCATCCAGCACCGCCGGATCGTTCCTGATGGTGTCCGGCGGCCCGACGGCGATCGGCGCACCGCGCGCGAAGACGACCACCGGGTCGCAGAGTTCGAGCACCATGGGGATGTTGTGCTCGACCACGAGGAAGCTGACGCCCTGCTGGTTCAGGTCCCTCACGATGTCGGCCAGCCGGGCGACAAGGCTCGGGTTCACCCCACCGGCGGGCTCGTCGAGCAGGATCAGCTTCGGCTCCATCATGAGCACCTGCACCAGCTCGACCAGCTTCTGCTGGCCGTAGGAGAGCGACCCGGCCGGGTCATCGGCCAGCCCTTCCAGGCCGACGAACGCGAGCAGCTCGCGCGCTCGATCGACGGCCTTGCCACCGCGCGCTCCCGCGTACATGGTGCGCCAACGCCCGTCCGGAGGTGGAGCGACGACGTTCTCCAGTACGGGCATTTCCTTGAACAGGCGGGTGGTCTGGAAAGTTCGGCCGAGCCCGAGGTGACCGCGGGCCCACGGCCGCAGCCGGTCGATACGGCGCCCGTCGAACCAGATCTCACCGGCGTCCGCGCGCATCGCACCGGTGACCAGGTTGAACAACGTCGTCTTGCCCGAGCCGTTCGGACCGATGACCGCGGTGATGCTGCCCCTGGCGACGGTCAGGTCGGCATCCGCAACCGCACTGAGACCGCCGAAGCGCTTGCTGACTCCCCGCACCTCGAGCAACGGACGTTCCGACGCAGCGTCCGCGTCCGTACGCGGCGAAGCCGCCACCTCCAACCGGGTCGGCGCCAGCGCCTCGCTCTGCTCGATGTACTTGACCTCCGCCGGATGCCTGGCACGCCACCAGCGTTCGATCGTCGGCAGCAATCCGGCCGGCAGGAAGAGAACGACCACGACGAGCAGCACGCCGAACATCAGCACCCGGGCGTTCGAGCCGCCACCGGTCACCGTGGCGAGCTCGTTCACGCCCTGCACGATGAACGCGCCGATTACCGGCCCCCACAACGTCCCACGCCCACCGACGAGCGCCGCCAGCACGATCATGACGCTCGCCAGGATGTTGAACGCTCCGATCGGGTTCAGGAACGTCTGGAAGTACGCGTATCCCGAACCGGCCACCCCGATGAAGAACGTACTCACGCAGTAGGCGAGCACCTTGTAGCGCGTCGTGTTCACGCCGATCGCGGCAGCCTTGCCCTCGTCTTCACGTATCGCCACGAGTCCCGCACCGAACCTGGAGCGTCTGATCGCAGCGCTCACGGCAATCGTTGCGAGCAGCAACACGAAGAAGAAGTAGTAGAACGGCAGGTTCTGGATGTCGCTCGACCAGAACGGCATCTCCAGCGTGATGCCCTCGGAGCCGCTCGTCAGCCCCGACCAGTTCAACGCAACGATCTGTGCCGCAAGCAGCACGGCGATGGTGATGATCACGAACGCAGGGCCACGAGTCCGAAGCACCACAATGCCCACCACGAACGCGGTCACGACGGCCACCAGGCCGGCCACCGGCGCGACGATGAACGGGTTCACACCGGTGTGCAGTCCGACGATGCCTGTGGTGTAGGCACCGATGCCGAGATAGGCGCTGTGCCCGAGCGAGATGTAACCGGCGTAGCCGGAGATGATGTTCCAACTGACAGCCTGGATCGCCAGCAGGAAGGCCAACAGCAAGACGGCCTGCGGGTAGCTGTCGTACGGCCGGATGACGGGGAACAGTCCGAGCACGACGAGGGGCGCGGCGACGAGGATCCGCCGCGAGCGCAGGAGCCGCCGCAGGGACGTCACGTTGCCATGTCCTCCCGCAATCGAGTACCGAACAAGCCCTGCGGCCGCACCAACAACACGAGCATGATCACGATGTAGAAGACCAGCGTGGACCACCGCAACGACCAGTACGTCGCGGTCAGCGTCTCCGCCATGCCCAGGATCAGCGCACCGACCAACGCACCCGGCAACCTGCCCATGCCGCCGAGCACGATGATGCCGAGCAGCCGCGCGATCCAGTCGTAGTGCGACGCGGGGAAGAACGGGTACAGCACGGACATGATCGAGCCACCGACGCCCGTCGTGGCCGTACCCAACGCGAACGCCAGGGTCGCGGTCGTCGTCGCGCCAACTCCGACGAGCGCGGCGCTGGACGGATTCTGCGCCGTCGCACGCAACGCCCTGCCGGTCCAGGTCACCGACAACATGACGTAGAAGATCGCCAACACCACAACAGCAGCGAGGAAACCGTAGACCTGCGCCTTCGGCAGTGCGATGCCCGCCACCCGGAACGACTCCTCGAAGTACGACGGGGTCGCCGAACGGAACCTGTTGCCTGCGGTCACGTTCAGGGCACCTTCGATGGTCAGCGCCAGACCGAACGTGAGCAGCACGTACATCGACGGCGAAGAACCCGTCAGCCGCAGGACGAGGGTGCGGTAGACGAGCCAACCGAAGCCGAACATCAGCGGGGTGGTGATCACCGCGCCGAGGATCGGGTCGAGCCCCGTCATCCGCCACATCCACCAGGTGAGCATGGCGACCAGCACCAAGAACGCGCCGTGTGCCACGTTGACGATGCGCATCACGCCGAATATCAGCGTCAACCCGGCAGCGAGCAGCGCGTAGACACCGCCGATCAGCAGGCCGAGCACCACCGTCTGGACGAGCTGCGCCACGGACGATCACTTCCAGCCGGGCTTGGGATGCACCACTTTCTCCGTGGTGGCCCGACCGGACGGCGCCACGATCTGCACCTTTCCGCTCTGCCACTGCGCCAACAGGAACTTCGACTGCGGTGCACCGGTCTCGTCCCAGTTGAGCTTGCCGAGAATGGTCTGCACCGAGTTCGCGTGCAGCCAGTCGGCAAGCGCCTTCTGGTCGATCTTGCCGACGTTCTCCACGGCCGCCTGCAACACCTGCGCCGCGGAGAACGCGTCTGCGGCGTCCTCGGCCGGCGTGGCGTTGTCGTACATCTTCGCGTACTGCTCGACGAACTCCTTGTTCTTCGGGGTGGTCGCCTTCTCGTTCCAACTCACCGTGTAGAAGACGCCCTCGGTGTTCTCGACGCCCACGCCGTCGCTGTACTGCCCCGCGTTGCTCGGCGCAGAGGTCTGGAAGAGGAGATCCGGCGAGTAGTCGAGCTGCTTGAGCGACCGGACGAGACCGACACCGTCCTCGAAGACCGCGCCCTGCGCGATCATGTCGGGCTTCTTCGCCGCTATCGAGTTGGCGATGCTCTGGAAGTTCGTCGCGTCCGGCGGATACACCGTGTTGTAGACGGTACGGACGCCGAGATCCTCGAGCTGCTTGCGCATGGTGTCGATCACCGGCTTGGTGAACGGGTCGTCCTGCGTGGCGTACGCAACCGTCTTCGGCCGCTCCGCCTCCGGCAGCGACTTCACCCAGTCCACCAGTACGTCGGCCTGCTTCGGCGCGATGGCTGGCTGCGCATAGATGAGGTACTTGAAGCCGCGCTTGAAGATCTTCGGATCACCGCCGGCCGGCTCCACGTAGAGCATCTGGTTCTTCTCCGCCACCGCGGACGCCGGGTAGTTCAGCAGCGAGGAGAAGGTGCCGAGCAACAGGTCGACCTTGTCCTGGTTGATCAGCCTGGTGTAGTCGCTGACCACGGTGTCCTGGTTGCTGGCGTCGTCGGTGATCTTCAGCTCGACCTTGCGATCGAGCAGTCCACCGTTCGCGTTGACCAGCTTCGCCCAGACTTCGTAGCCACGCCTCGCCTCCTTGCCCGGCTGAGAGAAGTCGCCGGTCAGGGGGAGCGAGATGCCGATGGTGATCGGCTTGTCGGAGTCGTTGGCCCGCTCGCTCTGCGGCGTACCGCATGCGGCGAGCACCACCATGCTGGCCGCGCCGGCCGTCCCGGCCCGCAGCACGTCGCGCCGTGTCAGTGGCATGGGGTGGCCTCCTTCGTTGGCTAACCGCCCGACAACCGAGACTCATTGCAATCGATTGCGTTCCCCGTATCATGTGACGGACCTCATCGTCTGTCAAGGCCGTCGCCCCGGTACGCGCTGTCGGTTGCACCGACGCCGACCGATTACGATGCCGGACGTGGGAAGGCCAACACTGCGAGACGTGGCGGACCGTGCCGGAGTGCACCCCGCGACGGCGTCGCGCGCCCTCAACCCGAACACCCGCCACCTGGTCAACGCAGAGACGGCGAACCGGGTCAACAACGTCGCCGAGACGCTCGGCTACCGGCCGAACCCGATCGCACGCAGCCTGAAGACGTCCCGGTCGGCGAGCATCGGCCTGGTGGTGCCCGACCTGACCAACCCGCTGTTCCCACCCATCGTCCGCGGCGTCGAGGACGTGCTCGCGACGGTCGGTTACAACGCCTGGATCGTGAACACCGACAACGACAGCGAACGCGAGATCGGTGTCGTGGAGTCGCTGCGCGACCGCAACGTCGACGGCTTCGTCTTCGCGACCGCGCGGCTTGACCACCCGCTGCTCGAAAAGCTCGCCGACGCGCGTACGCCGATGGTCCTGGTGAACCGCAAGGTCGCCAAGGCCGGCATCCCTGCGGTCACCGCGGACGACGCGACCGGTGTGGCGTTGGCGATGCGCCACCTGGTCGAGCTCGGCCACCGCAAGATCGCCCACCTCGCCGGCCCGCAGAGCCTGTCCACCGGGGTCGAACGGCTGCGCGCGTACCGCCAGGCACTCGACGACCACGGCTTGGAACACTCGGCCGACCTCGTCGTGGAATGCGAGTCGTGGACAGAGTCGGCCGGCGCGGCGAGCCTCTCCGCGCTGCTCGACTCCGGCGCCGACTTCACCGCCGTGCTCGCCGGCAATGACCTCATCGCACTGGGTTGCTACGACGTGCTCGCCGACCGGGGGCTGCGCTGCCCGGCCGACGTGAGCATCGTCGGCTTCAACGACATCCCCGTGATGGACAAGCTGAAGCCGCCGCTGACCACCGTCCACATCCCGCAGTACGAGATCGGCGCCGAGGCCGCGCGGCTGCTGCTCGAGGAGCTACGCGAACCTGACCGACCCCCGCGGTCGGTCACCCTGCCGCTGACACTGGTCGTGCGCGCGTCCACGGCAGCACTGTCGAAACGCAACAGCAGTCGTTCGCGCCGCAGCTGAAGCTACGGCGACGCAGCATGCTGGCCGGCGGCGCCCGGTAGGTGGGCGAGGAGGCGGTCGACGTTGCCCTGCATGATCAGGTTGCGGTCACCGGCAGACAGCCCGGGTATCGCGTCCACGGTCGCGACCGGGTCGGGGTCGCCCATCTCGAACGGGTAGTCGCTGCCCATCACGACGTGCTCCGCACCGACGAAGTCGACCAGGGCGGCCAGCAGCGCCGGCGCGTGCATGACCGTGTCGAAGTACAGCCGCCGCAGCCACGCACTCGGGGGACACGTCAGGTTGCCGGCCGTACGTCCCGCAGCAGCCGTATACCCGCGGTCGAGCCGACCGCTCTGGTACGGCAGGAAACCCCCGCCGTGCACCACACAGACCCGCAGGTCGGGATGGCGCTCGAGCACGCCACCGAAGATCAGGTGCGCAACGGCGATCGTGGTCTCTGCCGGGTTGCCGACGAGGTTGTTGAGGAAGTAGCGCGACACCTCACGCCCGGCAAGCGCGTTGTACGGATGTACGACGACGAGGCAACCGAGCTCCGCCGCGGTCGCCCAGAACGGGTCCAGCGACCGGTCGTCGAGCTCCCGGCCGTCGACCGTCGTCGCGATCTCTACGCCCACCGCGTCGAGCCTGTCCACGGCATACCGGAGCTCCCTGCCCGCGTCCGCCGGCGACTGCAACGGCACCGTGCAGAGCGCACGGAAGCGGGTCGGGTGCGCAGCCACGGTCTGGGCGAGCAGCTCGTTGAACAGCCGCGCGTAGCGCGCGCCTTCATGCGCCAGCAGGGCATACGCACTGAGGTCGATCCAGCTCGAAAGGAACTGGGTCTGCACGCCAGCTCGATCCATGGCGGCGAGCCTGGCGTCGACGTCGGCGAAGTCGGCGCGCAGTGGTCCCGCGTCCACGCGTCCGGCGATGCGCACCGTGGTGCCCGCCTCGGCGTCGAGCACCTCGACGCCGTAGCGGTCGCCCTCGCCGCGCAGTGCGTCGAGGAACCCGAGTGGCACGCAGTGCGCGTGCACATCCGTCGTCATAGGGCAGCCGTCCGCAGGCGCGCGGCGAGCTCGTCGTCGGGCGCGAGCACGTAGACGCCGCCCGACACCCGGTCGGAGACGAAGATGCGCAAGTCGGCGGTGACGAACACGTCGTTGATCTGCGCCGCCCGCTGGCCCGCCGGGGTCGCCGGCACCCAGTGTGCGATCTCGACCGGGTTCGCCGGATCGGCGAGGTCGTAGACGCGAAGCCCTGCGTTGAAGTACGTCGTGAACACCACCTGCTCACTGCGGTAGCTGCCGGGCTGGTTCTCGTGCAGGTTGTGCGGCCCGAACCGCAGGCCCCTGGTGGCGAAGTCGCCCTCGGGTACCGGGCACGTACCGACCACGGCAGGCGCACGCTCGTCGCCGATGTCGACGACGTGCACGTAGTGCGGTTCGCCGGCCGTGCCGTCGTACGTCACCTCGTCGGTCACGACGGCCAGACCACGTCCGGGCAACGGCATGACCGTATGTGTGTCCCCGCCGGGCGACCAGTTGAGCCTGGACACTTCCTTCGGTGCAGTACGGTCACCGATGTCGAGGATCACCATGCCCGCGTCCCCGTAACCGAGGTACGCGCGGTCGCCGTCGACGAGCGCATGGTGTGCCGCGTAACGCTTCCCCTCCGGTACGTCGGCATGTTCGCCGCCGCCGCGCCATGTTCCCGGCCACCACCAGCGGCCCGCCTCGCGCGGCTGCTCCGGGTCGCGCATGTCGACGATGACCCAGATCCGGTCGTCGAAGCCGTCCGGGATCGCCGAGACGTACGCGTAGTCGCCGCCTGTCCAGACGATCCTGTGCACGCCGAGACCGGTCGACCTGAAGTAGCCGATCTGCCGCGGGTGCAACGGATCGGCCAGCGAGTAGACCGCCATCCCGGCCGCGTACGGATCGCCGCCGCGGAAGCGTTCCTGGTTCACCAGGAGCAACCCGTCGCCGACTTGCACCTTGTGCGTGTGGGTGCCGGTCGGCGACGGCCACTGCTCCACCACCACGGGCGCCGAAGGATCGCTGACGTCGAGCACCGACGTACCCATTCCCGTCGGGCCGAAGTGACCGACGTAGAGCACGTCGCCGACGCAGCTGACCTGCATGCCGTCGCCGTACCCACAGAGGTCGCTGTGCCCGATGGTCCGCAATCCGCTGGCATCCGCGGTGTCTGTCACTACTTCACCTCGTCCCGCGCGGGGTTCATCTTCAGATCGAGCTTCTTCTGGGCTTGCCACAGGCAGCTGAAGTCGACGTGGTCGGTCCACTCGTAGCTCTTCGGCACATCGCCCGCTTCGATCATGTAGTCCGTCCACTCGTCGAACGTGTCCGCGGGAGCGCCGCCGTCGAGTGACCAGTTCTTGGTCATCTCGTTCTCCCATTCTTGGATCTCACCCTGGGAGGGCTCGCGACCGTACTCCTTGCCGAGCTCGATGGCCTTCTCCCGGTTGGCGTCGTGGTTCTTGCCCGCAGACAGCCACTGCTTGGCTCCGACCCTGCCCTCGACGTAGGCGCAGACGGCGTCCTTGTTCTCCTTCAAGGTCTTCGCCGTGACGACCCAGGCCTCCTGGGGCACGACGTTGTACTCCTCGTAGATCATCTCGCCGCCGGCCTTCTCCAGCTCCGCGACGTGCCGCGGCTGGAGCACGGCAGCGTCGATCTTCCCGGCCAACAACGTCTGGAGGCGCTCGTCGGAACCGCCGGCGACCGACTTCCAGTTCATCTTGTCCGGGTCGACGCCCATGTCGTCGAGGATCTCTCTGCCCACGGTGATGTTGCGGTCACCTGGTGGCCCACCGCTGATCCGCTTGCCTTCGAGGTCGTCCTCGCTGACGCCCTTGCGAATCCCGAGGAACCAGGCCTCGGTGTCCTTCTCGACGCCGACGATCTTCAGGTTCACGCTGCCTTCCGCGGTCGCCGGCCAGATGTCGGAGCTCTCGCCCTGTGCCACCCAGACGTCACCGCCGATCAGACCGGCCATGTAGTCGGACGTCGCCACCACATGTGCCTTCTCGCTGAACCCGGCCTTCTCCCAGTACCGCTTCTCGGCTGCCATCCAGCCGATCTGGTTCATGTAGTCCTCGTTGTCCATCGCCATCCGGACCTGGTCCAGCGACAGCTCCCCTTCCTCGTCGGAACCACCACCGCCACACGACGCCCCGAACAGGGCGACCACGAACGCCAATCCGATGACTCTCAGACTCTTGCTCCCGGGCATGTCGACCTACCTAGTCCACTGGTCTTGTATGAGTCACGTCGATCGCCACAACGACGCCTTGCCTTCCAGCCATTGGGTGAGACCAACGACGGCGACGCTGAAGCCGACGAAGATGAACAGCATGAGGTAGACCCGAGCCGAGTCGAAGCTCCTTCCTGCCGTCACCATGATGTAGCCAACCCCGTTTGCCGCGGTGAACAGCTCACCGATGAAGAGGCCGATGAGCCCCCGCGAGACACCCATCCGTATCCCCGTTGCGATGAACGGGACCGTGGCAGGCATCGCCACGTGAGTCAGGACCTGTAACCGATTCGCGCAGAACGAACGGGCGGCACGTAGCAGGCTGCCGTCGACGGTCTTCACGCCGTCCATCACGACAACCACGATTGCCGGGACGGCGCTCAACACGATCAACGTCACGCGCGCCGCGTCGTTGATGCCGACCCACAGCAGGATGAGGGGCATCAGGATCAGTCGCGGCAGCGTGTACAACGCCCACATGTACGGAGCGAGCAACCGGTCGATCACCTGTACGCCACCGATGATCAGCCCGAGAGGCACCGCGGCCACGATGGAGATCGCCATCCCGAACAGGTACAGCTTCAGGCTGATCCAGATGTTCGGGAGCAGGATCCCCTGGCGTTGCATCTCCGGGATCTCGGCGAGCACCGCGCTGAACTTCGGCACCAGCAGGCTCGGCATTCCCGTGACACGTACGAAGACCTCCCATGCGACGCAGAACAACGCGAGGTTCGCGACCGTCAGCAGCACCTTCTGCCTGCGCGTGAACTTGCGCGGGCTCAGCATCTTCGCAGCGCGCGGAACCCGTCGCTCCTCGTTGCGCACGGCCGTCACAGCGACACCTCCTCACGCCACCTGGAGGCGTAAGACTCCAGCCGCTTGGAGATCGTGATGAGCACGACCGCGATCGCGACGAGCACGATGACGAACGCGAACATCCGTGCCGTGTTGAACTGGCGCATCGCGTACATGACCTCGCGACCGAGACCTGTCGTACCCACCGTCATCTCGACGACCAGCACACCGACGAAACCGCGCGAGATGCCGTTGCGTATCCCGGTGGCTATCGAGGGGATCGTGCTCGGCATGATCACCTTGACGAACACGTCGCGGCGGTTGGCGCAGAACGACGCCGCCGCACGAAGCAGCGACTGGTCGATCATCCGCACGCCGTCCTTGCAGTTCAACGCCAACGGGATCGTGACCGCGAGGAACACCATGCCGATCTTCGTCGTGTCACCGAAGCCGAACCACAGGATGACGATGGGCACCAACGCGATGTCCGGCGTGGAGAACAGGCCCCACATGTACGGCGAGGTCGCCAGGTCGACGCGCGGGAGGAGGCCGATGAGCAGTCCGAGCAGGATGCCCGCCACGACACCGAGCAGCAGCCCGACCCCCAACGCGTACATGGTGGAGACGAACGCGCTCTGCAACAGGCCGACCTGCCATACCTCGCCGAGCTGCTCGACGACCCCAGCAGGCCCGGGTAACAGCGTCGGGTTGATGTCGCCGACCGTCACCACCAACTGCCAGGACACAGCGATGGCGACGAGCAGGACGAGGCTGGGCAACCGGACGGCCGCGAGGCGGCGCCAGCTGGCACCGCTCCGCATCGGACGGGCCCGCAACCTTTCCGGCGCCGTGACCACAGCTACACGCCTGCTTCCACCTGAGGGTCGCTGGACGGCGTGTCGTTCCCCAGCAACGACCAGATCCGTTCGCGCAACTTCGTGTACTCGTCGAGGTTCCTGATGTCCCGGCCTCTGGGGCGCCGGATGTCTACCGCCAGCGTTTCCTTGATCCGACCGGGCCGGTCCGTCACGACGGCGATCCGGTCGGCCAGCGTGATCGCCTCGTCCACGCTGTGCGTGATGAACATGACGGCGGGCCCGGCTTTGGCGACGATCTTCGCCAGCTCGTCCTGCATGAGCTCGCGGGTCATCGCGTCGACGGCGGCGAGCGGCTCGTCCATCAACAGGATGCGGGGATCTGTAACAAGCGCCCGCGCCAGGCCGACGCGCTGCCGCATGCCGCCGGACAGCTCACGTGGATACGCGCGCTCGAAGCCGCTGAGGCCGACCATGGAGATGAAGTGAGCGATCTTCTCGGGCGTCGACGCGTCGACACGTCGCTGCATCTCCAGGCCGAAGCGTACGTTCGCCTCTACGGTGCGCCAGGGCATCAAGGCGTAGTCCTGGAACACCACCGCGCGCTCAATGCCGGGGCCGCGGACGGCCTCACCCTCCACGTACACCTCGCCGGCCGCCGGGGACACCAGCCCGGCGACGACGTTCAGCAACGTGCTCTTGCCACAGCCACTCGGCCCGAGGATCGCGAGGAACTCGCCCGCCTGGATGTCGAGGTCGAGATCCTGCAGGGCAACCAGGGTGTCCTTCTCGCGGGCCCGCTCGAACTCGACCGTCACACCCCGCACCCGTACAGCGGGCGGCGTCTCCTGCATGTCGTCCGGCAAGGACCTCACCCCTCCTCCCGGCGGCGTTGCTCGGGATGATGGGCCCCAAAAGGGCAATCGTTTGCATCGGAGTATAGGAACGACCCAGGCAGGTGTAAAGACCGCCGACCGCCACGCGCACCCGCCCCCACCGTGCGCCACCGCGGCCGGCCGGGGCCGAGACGCGTGCGCGCAGGTCAGCCATCCGGGACACGGCCGAGGGCGCGACTCAGTGGCGGGATGATCAAGGCGGAAGTGGGCGGGCTCAGGGGCGGGGTGATCAGGGCGGAAGTGGGCGGGCTCAGGGGCGGGGTGATCAGGGCGGAAGTGGGCGGGCTCAGGGGCGGGGTGAACAGAGCCGAGGCGGCGGCTCAGGGGTGGGGTGGCGCGGTGGACTTGCGGACGACGAGTTCGGGGCGTAGGGAGACCGAGCGGGGTGGGCGGTCTCGGTTCGCAGTCAGTTCGAGGAACAGGTCGGCCGCGGTGACGCCGATGTGGTACTGCGGCACCTGCACGCTGGTCAGCGGCGGTGAGAACTTGTCGCAGAACGGGATGCCGTTGTAGCCGACGATCGACACGTCGGTGGGGATGGACAGGCCGCGGGCGGTCAGCACGTCGTAGCCGCCGAGTGCGATGAGGTCGTTGCCGCACACGACTGCAGTGAACTTTGCGCCCCGGTCGAGCAGCTGCTCGAACGCCGCCACGCTGCGTTCCTCCTGGAACTCCTCGGCGAAGCAGATCCGGCGGTCGTCGAGCTCCAGGTTCTCGTTGTGCAGGGACGACACGAACGCCTGGTACCTGTTCAGGCCCGTCGACAGGGTCCGGGGTCCGCCGACATAGGCGATCTCGCGATGTCCGAGGCGAACCAAGTGGCCGACCGCAGCACCGATGCCCGCGTAGTCGTCCGGGGTCACCGAGGACGCGGACGGTCGCTCGCTTGTCCGGTTCACGAGCACCAGCGGCAGGCCGGTCTCGAGCACCTCGTCGAGCAGCGGGTAGTCGCGGCGTGCCGTCGCGAGGATCAGGCCGTCGACGCGCTGGGCGAGCATGTTGCCCAACAGCTCGCCCTCCTTCTCCTCGTCGTTGTCGGTGTTGGTGATCAACAACGTCCAGCCGGCTTCCCGCAGCCGATCCTCGATCCCCCTGACGATCGGCGGGAACAGCGGGTTCGTCAGGTCGGGGATCAGCATGCCGACGGTGGACGTGCTGCCGACCTTCAGCCCCCGCGCGAGCGGGTTCGGCTGGTAACCCAGCTGCCGGGCGGCCTCGAGCACCCGGCTGACCGTGGCCGGGCTGACCTTGCTCTGCGCGTCCGGGTTCAGCGCGCGCGACACCGTGGACGGGTGCACGGCAGCCAGCGTGGCGACGTCGATGATGGTCGGCTTGCCGCGGCGGCGGCTCGCGTCGACCGGCGTCTGGCGGCGCGTCATGGACCTGTCTCCCGGGTGGGACGGCGCAGCCGTCGCACGAGTGCAGCGGACACAGCCGTGGGTCACGGTCGTGTCACGAGCTGAGAGTACGGCCGCTGCAACAGAACTGCAATCGTTTGATCAGCTCTCCGCCTGCCGGGTCCTCACCTGCTGCAGCCCCGCCGCAGCGGCGACGGCGACCGCTGCGGGCAGCGCGGCCACGACGAGCACGGCGACCGCCTGCCCGTGGACGCTGTAGAGCCAGCCGCCGAGTACCGGGCCGATGATCATCCCGATGTCGCCGAAGAACCGGAAGCTACCCAGCCTGCGCCCGACGGCGCCGTAGCGGCTGCGGTCGGCGAGGATCGTCGCGGCCACCGAGACCCCGAACGAGCCCACCGACATCAGCGCGATGCCGGCCAGCCACATCACCACAGACTCGGGTACGGCGACGAGGGCGATGCCCACCGCCATCGTCGCCAGGCCGGGGATGAGGGCCATCTTGCGGCCGAACCGATCGCTCACGTAGCCGCCTATCAGGGTGCCCACCAGGCGACAGACCCCGCCCACGCCGAGCGCAAGCCCGACCACCCCGGCGCTCAGCCGCAGCGACTCAGCACCGATGATCGGCACCAGCGTCTGCGGCATCGCCGCGAGCATGAAGAAGACCACGAACGGCACCGCGTAGAGGATTAGCAGCTGCACGAACGGGATCGGCGTGCCGCCGCCCGTCGCGGACTGTCGCGCCTCCCGCCGCACCGCACGCTGGCTGGCCGACCGCACGTTGACGACCACGAACGCGAGCACCCCGAGCACGCCGAGCGCGCCGGCAACGCCCTGCGCCACCCGCCAGGACGAATCACCCGCAACCAGGGCACCGCCGAGCACCGGACCGAACGACTGACCGCACAGCAGGCAGGCGGAGAAGATCGCGAGCGCCCGCCCGCGGCGCTCGCTCGGCACCCCGGAGAAGGTCGTCATACCTGCGGTGTTGGACAGCGCGGACCCCGTCCCGAGCACGAACGCCGCGACGTAGGCCTGCGCGCCCTGCCCAGCGGTGGCCAGTAGCCCACAACCAGTCGTTACCAGCCCGCACGCGAGCGCGAACGCGGTGGCCGCAGACACCTTGCCCGCAAGCACGCCGGCGGGCAGGTCGGCCGCGAGCCTGCCGACGCCGAAGGCCATGGTGAGCAGGCCGAGCTCGGTCGCGGACAGCGACAGCGTGGTGCCGATCGCGGGCAGCAGCGGGATGCGGGAGAACGCCATCACGGAGACGAGGAACACCCCGACACCGGCGGCGACCAGCGACGGAGTGGCGTAGCGGGTCCAGGACCGCCAAACGTTTGGAGGCACTCGTCCCACCCGCCACCGCTTCGGCATCAGGTCGAGGATAGCGCCCGCGACATGCGGCGCCAGCTATCGAGCGACCGCCGGACATTGACAGCCACGACGGCTGGTCTTACCGTGACTGCAAATTCATGCAGTCGTTTGCATCGCATCGGAGGCCCGATGCCCACGACCCGGCGGAACGCGGCGCAACCACTGGTCGCCGTACTCGGCACCCGGTACGCCGACTTTGCCATCGAGGAGGAGCTGTTCCACCCGTTCGGGGCCCGGCTGGTCACCGATCCAGGTAGCAGCAGCGACCGGATCGTCGCGGCTGCCCGCGACGCGGCGGTGATCCTCGTCGGGTCACTGCCCAAGCTGGACGCCGACGTGCTGGCAGAGCTCAACTGCCGCGGTGTGGTCCGCAGCGGGATCGGCACCGACAACATCGACCTGGCGGCCGCGGAGCGGCTGGGCATCGCGGTCGCGCGCGTGGCCGACTACGGCACCGAGGCGGTGGCCTTCCACGCGGTGAGCCTCGCCACCGCCGCGCTGCGCCGACTCGTCGAGGCCGACCGCGTGGTGCGCGGCGGGAGCTGGGGGGTGTCGTCGTTGCGTCCGCTGCACCTGCCGAGCGCCATGACCGCGGGTGTGGTCGGCTACGGCCGGATCGGTACCCAGACGGCGCGGAACTTCGCCGGGCTCGGCTTCACCGTGCAGGCGTACGACGAGTACGTACCGGTGCGCGGCGTCCGGGCGGTGGGCCTCGACCAGCTACTCGCCACCAGCGACGTGGTGTCGCTGCACGTGCCAGGCGAGCCGACAGGCGCCCCGTTGCTCGGGTCCGCTGAGCTCGCCGGGATGAAGTACGGGTCCGTGCTCGTGAACACCGCGCGTGGCTCGCTCGTCGACACCGACGCACTCACCGCGGGCCTGCGCGCGGGGCGTCCGGCGTTCGCCGCGCTCGACGTCTTCCCCACCGAGCCGCCGGACCTGGCGCCGTTCGCCGACGTGGCCGATCGGCTGATCACCACGCCGCACATGGCCTGGTACACCGAGGAGTCCGAGGCGGACCTGCGACGCAAGGCGGCGCAGGAGGCCCTGCGCATGCTGCGCGGCGAACCCTTGCGCGAGCCGGTCGTCGAGCCAGCTCCGGCCGGGCGAGGAGGGGCCGATGCCTGACCAGCACGACGAGCTGGCGTCGGCAGGCAGGCGGCTCGTGGAGCTCACCTCGCCGGAGACCGAGGCGCTCGTACGGCGCAGCGGCACCGCGGTCGTCGGGCTCGGCAGCGTCGAACAGCACGGCCCACACCTGCCCAACGGCACCGACATCATGGCCGCCAACCTCGTCGCGGACGCGGTGGCCGAACGCCTCGACGCACTGCGGGTACCGTTCGCGCCGTACGGGGTGACGCCGCTGCACGCCGGCTGGCCGGGCACCATCAGCCTCCGCCAAGAGACGTTCGACGCACTGCTCACCGACATCTGCCGCGAGCTGATCGGCCACGGCGTGCACACGGTCGTGTTGGTCAACTGGCACGAGGGCAACATCCCGTCGATGAACGCCGTCGCCATCAGGTTGCAGGCGGAGCACGACACCACGTTCGTCGCCGTCCAGGCGTGTTACGTGGCACAGCGCATCTACCGCGAGCTCGGCGGCGAGCTGACCCATGGCGGCGGCATCGAGACACTCGCCGTGCTCGCACACGACCCCGCGCTGGCGAAGGTCGACCGGGCGGGCCAACCGTCCCGGCCGCCGGGCGCGGCCGAGCTCGACCAGATGCGTCGTTCGCACGAGGTCTACGGGTTCGTCACCGACGTCGCCGAGCTCACCGAAGCCGGTTGGTACGGCAACCCCGACTGGGCGGACGCGGGGTTGGCGAAGAGCTTCGCCGGCACGGTCGCCGCGGAGGTGGTGAGCCAGGTGCAAGCAGTCGTACGTGCCAGGCAGGGTACGGAGCAGAAGTGAGGCAGCGATGGACAACCGGGTGCGGCTAGCCCCTGTGGGGCTCGGGCGATGGGCGCGGGTGCTGGCGCGCGGCGCGCAACGCGGGGACGTCGTCGAGCTGGCGAGTTGCTTCAGCCGCGACGAAGAGCGTAGGGCGGCGTTCCAACAGGACTTCGGCATCCCACGCTCCGCCGCTTCGTACGAGGAGCTGCTCGCCGACCCCGAGATCGAGGGCGTCATCATCACCACGCCGAACGACACCCACCGCGACGTGTGCGTGCAGGCGCTGGAGGCGGGCAAGGCCGTGTACACGGACAAGCCGATCGCGCACACCCTCGAGCACGCGAACGCGATCGCGGCGGCCGTCGAAGCCACCGGCAAGGTGTTCGCCGTCGGGCACAGCGCCCGCCGGCTCGCCGGCCACCGCGAGATGGCCCGCTGGGTAGCCGACGGCCGGCTCGGTGACGTCTCGCTGACGGAGGCGAACTTCTCCAACGAACGCGGGCTCGAGCTCACGCCGAAGACGTGGCGCTACTTCGCGGCGAAGAGCCCGGGCGGCGCGTTCATCCAACTCGGCGTGCACCACGCGGACACCCTGCAGGCGATGCTCGGCCCGGTGAAGAGCGTCACCGCACAGGTGCGCAGGCTCTACACCGCGGCCGAGGTGCCGGACGCGGTGATGGCGATCTGCGAGTTCGAGTCCGGCGCGCTCGGCTACCTGGGCACCGGGTGGGCGTCGCCGGGCATCTACCGGATGAGCGTGCTCGGCACGAAGGCCGCGCTCAACTACGACCTCGACTTCACCAAGTGGGACGAGTCGCACCAGGCCGACGACTGGGCGCAGCTCGAGGCGCAGTTCTACGGCGAGTCGGAGCGCACCGCACTCACGCCGCCGCGTACGGACATGTTCAGGGAGCAGCTGGACGAGTTCGCGCTGGCGATCCGCGGGCAGGCGAAGGTGGAGGTCGGCGCCGCCGAGGCGACCCGTGCCCTGGCCGTGGTGCACGCGGCGCTGCTGTCGTCAGAACGCGGTGGCACCGCCGTCACGCTGCAGGAGGTCATCGAGTCGGCATAGGAGTCACGTTGCCTGTCGTTTCCAGTGATTCGCTGCGGTTCGCCGAGCTGCCAGGGCGGAAGTCCGCGGACCCGCTGCCGGCCGGTACCGACGACGCCGGCAGCGTCCGCATTGTGCGGATAGCGCCCGGTGCCGTACGCACCCCGCACCGCCATCCCCGCAGCGCGGAGGTCATCTGGGTCGCCGCGGGGGCCGGCCACGCGTGGGAGGACGGCGTGACCACCCCCGTCACGGCCGGCGACCTGGTGGTCGTCGCGACCGGCGTGCCGCACGCCACGCTGCCGGGACCGGCCGGGCTGACCCTGGTCTGCTTCTTCCCCGACCCCGACCTGGCGACCAACAGGGAGGAGCTCGACCACCCGATCCTGCACGCACCCTGACCGCGAGCATGGAGACCGCAGTCACGGTACGGACGGGATGTGGCACGGTGTGCGTATGGCGTCGAACGAGCTGACCCTCACCGAAATCGCGCGCCGGATCGACGCCGGCGAGCTCCGCCCGACCGAACTCCTCGACGACTGCCTCGCCCGGATCGCCGAGCGCGAACCCGACGTGCACGCGTGGGAGTACCTCGACGACGGTCCAGCCAAGCAGCAGGCGGCCGCCTGCGACGGTGCGCCGCCGACCGGCCCGCTGCACGGGGTGCCGCTCGCGGTGAAGGACATCATCGACGTCGCCGGGCTGCCGACCAGGTGCGGCACCCCGGTACGCGCCGACCGGGTCGCCACCGCCGACGCGTGGTGCGTGCAACGGCTGCGCGACGCGGGCGCGGTGGTGCTCGGCAAGACCGTCACGACCGAGTTCGCGTACTTCTCGCCGGGCAAGACGCACAACCCGCACGTCCACGGCCACACGCCGGGCGGCTCGTCCAGCGGCTCCGCGGCCGCGGTGGCCGCCGGCATGGCGCCGTGCGCGTTCGGCACCCAGACCGCGGGCTCGGTGATCCGGCCGGCGTCGTTCTGCGGCGTCGCGGGGTTCGTCCCCACGTTCGGGCGGATCCCCTTGACCGGTGTGCAGCACCTGGCACCTGAGCTGGACCGGCTCGGCTTCTTCGCGCCCGCGGCCGCCGACCTGCACCTGCTGTACCGGGCGCTTGTCGACGGCGTCGGCCCGCTGCAGGCCAGGCCGCCCGCGCGGGTGCTGCTCACCGACGGCTCCGCGCTCGCCGACGTCCACCCGGCGATGCGCGACGCACTGCGCCGGGTGGCGGACGTGCTGACCGAGCAGGGCGTGCCGGTCGAGCCGCTGGACGAGCACGAGCTGGAACGCCGCTGCGTCACCGCCCAGCAACTGGTGATGGCGTACGACGCGGCGCAGACGCTGGCCGGGGAGGTCGCCGAGCACCGTGCGCAGCTCAGCGACGCCCTGCTCGAGCTCGTCGAGCGCGGCGCCGCCATGCCGGAGGCCGACTACCGCGGCGCACTCGAGGTGGCGGCGGCCGCACGGGACGAGCTGGACGGCCGGCTGGTGCACGACACGGTCGTGCTCGCGCCGGCCGCACCCGGGCCGGCGCCGGCCGGGCTGGCCAGCACCGGCGACCCGATCATGAACCGGCCCTGGCACCTGCTCGGGATGCCGGAGGCGACGCTGCCGGCGGGCACCGTCGACGGGCTCCCTCTCGGCGTCCAGCTCGTCGCGGCACACGGTGCCGACGAGACGCTGCTCGCCACCGTCGCCTGGCTCGGCGAACAGCTCGGCAGCTGACCCGCGGCTAGGCCGTCCGCAGTGCCATGGTCAGCGACTCGATCGCCAGCAGCGGGTTGACGTTGCCGTCGATGCGTTCACGGCAGTGCATGATGGCTTCCAGCCGGCGCAGCGTGGCCGCCTGGGTGGACGACTCGGCGACGGAGCGTACGGCGTCGCGGATGTCCTCGTTGCTCAGCCCGACGTCCGCGCCCAGCTGCAGGATCAGCACGTCCCGGTAGAACGACACCAGGTCGAGCAGCGCGCGGTCGAGGCTGTCGCGCTTCACCCGGGTCGCGCGGGACTTCTGCTGCCGCTCCAGGTCGTTCAGCACGCCCTTGCTGCCGCGGGGCATCGCGCGGCCCTCGGTGCCCTCGCCGAGCGCCCTGCGTAGCGCCGCCGTCTCCGGCGCGTCCAGCTCCTCCGCCGTGACGGTGGCGTCGTCCTGCGCCGCGGTGACCAGGCTGGCGGCGGCCGTCAGGCTGCTGGCGACCTCGTCCAGCGAAAGCGGCAGCCGCAGCACGTCGGTACGCCGGTTCCTGGCCCGCTCGTCGGTCGCGAGCCGCCTGGCCCGGCCGACGTGGCCCTGCGCGACGCGGGCGGCGAACGCCGCCATCTCGCGGTCGACGCCGTCGCGGCGGACCAGCACCTCGGCCACCGCGGCGGCCGACGGGCTTCGCAGGGTGACCAGCCGGCACCGCGACCTGATCGTCACGACCAGGTCGTCGGGAGCGGGCGTACACAGCAGCCAGACGGTACGCGCCGCCGGCTCCTCGATCGCCTTGAGCAGCGCGTTCGCGGCCTGCTCGGTCATCCGGTCGGCGTCCTCGAACAACACCACCTGCCACCGGCGGCCGGACGGCGACATGGCCGCACGGTGGACGAGCTGACGCGCCTCGGCCACGGAGAACGAGAGCCCCTCCGGCCGTACCACCTCGACGTCGGCGTGCGTGCCGGTATGAACCGTACGGCAGGCTTCGCAGCTGCTGCAGCCGCCGCGGTCGCACTGCAGCGCGGCGGCGAACGCCCGTGCCGCCGTCGACCGGCCGGACCCCGGCGGTCCGGTGAACAGCCACGCGTGCGTCATGCCCCGGTTGTCGTCGCCGGCGAGCACGTCGGTGGCCGCGGCGACCGCGGCGCGCAGCTCCTCGACGGCGGGCTCTTGCCCGACGAGGTCGTCGAACACCCCGTGGTGCGCGGTCTCCGTGGCAGGCACCCGATCAGCGTAGCTGCGACCACCGTCACCGCCGACGATGGTCCATCCTCAGTCGCCGGCGGCGGTGCGGCCCGCACGGCCGGCGACGATGGCGAGCGCCGTCCGGCCGGCGCGGTCCACGGCCGACTCCACCGCGTCCTCGCCGCTACCGAAGAGACCGACCTGGAGCATGGCGGCGTGCCCGTGCGGCGACGGCCAACGCCTCCGCGGCCGCCTGGAACGCGTCCTTCGCGCCGGTTCTTCCCGTGCGCACGATGCTGCCCGCCGTACGCCCGAGCGGCGCCCGCTTGGTCGCGATGCCGACCTCGCCGACCCCCACGCCGAGCTCTTTCAACGCCGCGGTCGGAGCGACTGGGTGCGCGACCGGGTCGGGGTGCGCGGCTAGCTGGTGGGGACGGAGTGTGCGGTACCGGCGCGTGCCAGCAGCGGGCCCAGGCGGGTGCGGATCTGCTCGGCGACCTGCTCGGGTGGGTGGGTGGCGTCCACCACCAGGTACCTGTCCGGATCGCGGCCGGCGAGGTCGAGGAAGCTGCGGCGCACCCGCTCGTGGAAGTCGAGCGACTCCTGCTCCAGGCGGTCGGCGGCGGCCGTACGGCGGGACGCCGCGACGTCCGGGGGCAGGTCGAGCACGACGGTGAGGTCGGGCACCAGGCCGCCGGTCGCCCAGGTGGACAGGCGGCCGATGTCCTCCTCCGCCAGCTCCCGGCCGGCGCCCTGGTAGGCGCGGGAGGAGTCCGCGTACCTGTCCGTCACCACGACGGCGCCGCGCGCCAGCGCGGGCCGGATCACCTCGGCTACGTGCTGCGCGCGGTCGGCCGCGTAGAGCATGGCCTCCGCGCGTGCGTCCAGGCCGCCGTTACCCGGGTCGAGCAGCATCGCACGCAGCTGCGCGCCGATCGGCGTGTTGCCCGGCTCCCTGGTGGCGACGACCTGCTGGCCCTGGTCCTCCAGCCACCGGGTCAGCAGCTGCACCTGGGTCGACTTCCCCGCGCCGTCGCCGCCCTCGAACGCGACGAACACACCGGTACGCGGCGCGCCCTGCGGCCCGGTCAGCTTGCCGCGCAACGCGTCGGCGAGCTCACGCAGCACCGGCACCCCGGTCCGGTCATCCATCTGTCGAAACGACACGATCCCCATCACCAGCATCAGCACAGCAGCCAACAGGATGACCGCATGTGACCCGTCGAAGTGCAGCAGGAAGTCGAACGGACGCAGCTCGTGCGTCCCGATCGCACCGGCGATCAGCGGCGCGACGGCGAGCACGGCGATGAGCACTATGCGGACCATCATCTGCAGGAACGCGAACGTACGCCCGCGCACGGCGTCGTCGACCTCCAGGCCGATCAGGGTATAGCCGATCACCCAGGCCATCCCGGCGAACGAGCCGACGACGAGGGTGAGCAGCAGCACGAGCACCAGGTTCTCGATCAGCCCGATGCCGAGCAGCCCGACGCCGGCACCGGCCAGGCACAGCCCAAACAGCCGCCGCCGGCTGAACCCGCGCAGCAGCCGCGGCCCGGTGAACATGCCGACCGCCATGCCGACGAACACCGCCCCGAACAGCACGCCATACCCTGCGTCACCGGCGTACATGGACGCCACGAAGACCCGGCCCACGGCGATCACCGCGCCGCCGGCGGCGAACGCGCCGAGCATGCCGAAGATCAGCCCGCGCACCATCCGGGTGCGCCCGACGAACGCCCAGCCCTCGGCGATCTGCCGGAACACTCCGGGCTTCATGCTGCCGTCGGACGCGCCGCCTGGCGCAGGTATCCCCTTCAGCCGCAGCACGGTGTACGCGGCGAACAGGAACGTCACCGCGTTCACGTACATCGCCATGTGCAGCGGGTAGTCCTTGAAGAACTCCACCCAGGTGCGGCCGAGCAGGCTGCTCACCGTGGCCAGCAGGGTGAAGATGCCGGCGGCGATCGGCGCGGTGCCGTACGTCGTGACCAGGCCGAGCTGGTTCGCCGCCTCCAGCCGGCTGCGGGGCACGATGTTCGGGACGGTGGCCTCCTTCGCCGGCGTCCAGAAGATCGAGGCGCACTCGGTGACGAGGGTCGCGACGAACAGCCACCACCAGGTGTTGACCAGCGGGATCGACGCGTACATGCCGAACCGCACCACGTCCGAGACGACCATGGTGATCCGCCGGTCGAACCTGTCCGCCAGCGCCCCTGCGACCGGGCCGAGCAGCAGCGAGGGCAGCATGCGCAGGATCAGCACGCCGCCCACGGCGAAGTTGGCGAGCGCGTAGTTCTCGCCGCCGTACCTGGCGGCGAGCGCGGTGACGGCGAGGAACCCCAGCCAGTCGCCGAGGCTGGACAGCCCCAGCGCTACCCACAGCCGGCGGAACGGCGTGATGCGCAGCAGCCCACGCAGGTCGTGCGCGGCGATGACCCCCGCGCTCGGCCCGGCCGCTGTCTCGCTCATCCGGTCAGCGTATATACCGCCGGCCACGGGCCCACTACGTCTGGCGGCCGGCGGTGACCTCACCGTGTCGTACGGTTGCCGCCATGGACGCGACGACGGGTGGCGGCCGGGAGCCGGTCGCCGTCATCGGGCTGGGCGCCGTGGGAACGGTGCTGGCCGCCGAGCTCGCCGCGGCCGGCCATCCGGTGCTCGCCTGCGGCCGGCAGGCCGTCCACACCGTGGCCGTGACCGAGAGGGACGACACCCGCAGGTTCCCCGTCCAGTGCGTCACCGACCCCGCGAGCACCGGTCAGGTGCCGTGGGTGGTGCTGGCCACGAAGATGCACCAGACGTCGGCCGCGGCCGACTGGCTGCGGGCCACCACCGGCCCGGAGACCCACGTGATCGTCGCGCAGAACGGCGTCGACCAGCGGGAACGGGTGGCGCCCCTGGTCGGGCCCGCCACGGTGGTCCCCGCGCTGGTCTACCTCAACGCCGAGCGCACCGGCCCTGGTGAGGTGCGGGCCAGGCGCAGCCGCGGCCGCAACCTCGTGCTGCCGGACGACGCCGGCGGCCGGGCCGTCGCCGCGCTGTGCCGCGACACGTCGCTACGGCCGGAGCTCGCGCCGGACTTCCACACGGCCGCCTGGCGCAAGCTGCTCGCCAACGTCGCGGCGAACCCCATCACGGCGCTCACCGGGCGCCGGGTGGAGGTGCTCACCGAGCCGGCCGTCGCGGAGCTCGCGACCGCCGTGCTGTGCGAGACGGTCGCCGTCGGCCGCGCGGTCGGGGCCGACCTGACCCCTGAGCACGCCGCCGAGACACTGCGCTGGCTGCAGGGCCTGACCAGCGGCTCCACCACGTCCATGCTGCAGGACCGGCAGGCCGGGCGGCCGCTGGAGTACGACGGGCTGACCGGCATCGTCGTCCGCCTCGGCGACGAGCACGGGGTGCCGGTCAACGCCGACCGGGCCCTGCTCGCGCTGCTGTCCGCGCTTCCGCGGGCCGGTAGCTGACCCCGCATCGCCGCTGGCGAGGCCACGGAGGGCCGCCATGTCATGACGTAATGACTGCAACCGGCCGGTCGGGTGGTCGGGCCAGGTCACCGGGCACATACCATGGGCCGCTGGCGGGGGAATCGCGACCGAGCGAAGGAGCATCAGCACCGTGAAGCGGACCGTTCTCGCCGTCGCGGGCATCGCGGCAGCGTCCATGGCGCTGGCGTCCGCCTGTGCGCCAGGGTCGAATACGGAACAGCCCAAGGACAAGCCGAAGTCATCCATCTCGACCGACGTCGCCAAGGCCGGCGACGTCACGCTGACGGTCTGGGACCAGGAGGTCCGCGGCAGCCAGAACAAGGCGATGACGAAGCTGAACGAGGAGTTCCAGGAGAAGTACCCGAACGTCAAGATCAAGCGGGTCTCCAAGGAGTTCGGCAACCTCAAGGACACCCTGAAGCTCGCGCTGAGCGGCAAGAAGCCGCCGGACGTCGTGCAGGCCAACCAGGGCTACGGCGACATGGGCGCGTTCGTCGAGGCCGGCTACCTGGCGCCGCTGGACAGCTACGCGGACGTCTACGACTGGCGCGACAGGTACTCCAAGACGCTGCTCGAGCTGAACAGCTTCAGCGAGGACGGCAAGAACTTCGGCAAGGGCAACCTGTACGGCGTCAGCCAGACCGGCGAGATCGTCGGCCTCTTCTACAACAAGAAGAAGCTCGACCAGCTGGGCCTGGAGGAGCCGAAGACCTGGGCCGACTTCACCGCCCAGCTGAAGACCATCAAGAGCAAGGGCGAGCAGCCAATCGTCTTCGGCAACAAGGACCAGTACCCGGCGATCCACACCTACGGCATGCTGCAGAACCGCAGCAGCAGCAAGCAGGACGTGGTGGACACCGTCTTCAGCCGCGGGGACAAGAGCTGGGACACGCCGGCCAACGAGAAGGCCGCCGCGACCATGCAGGACTGGGCGAAGAAGGGCTACCTGAGCAAGGGCGCGAACGGGTACGGCTACGACCAGGCCGCCGCCGACTTCGGCAAGGGCAAGGGCGTCTACCTGAACACCGGCACCTGGCTCGCCGGCGACCTGATGGACTCGATGGGAAAGAACGTCGGCTTCATGGCACCGCCGGCCGCCGCCGGGGGCGACCCGTACACCACCGGTGGGCAGGGCCTGTCCTGGTCGATCACGGGGAAGTCGAAGAACCAGGACGTGGCAGCCGCGTACCTGGACTTCATCACCAACTCGCACGCGGCCGACGTGGTGACGGAGTCCGGCGGCCTGCCGGCCATGCCGCCGAAGTCCGCGGAGCCGGAGTCGGGCACCGCGCTGGCACAGATCTTCAGCGAGTGGGAGTCGCTCAACGAGTCGAACAACCTGGTGCCGTACCTCGACTACACGACGCCGGACTTCTACGACACGATGGCCGCCGAGCTGCAGAAACTGGTCGGTTCGCAGACCACGCCGAAGTCGTGCGTGCAGACCATCGACGAGGACTACGCCAAGTTCCAGGAGAGCAAGTAGGCAACCCGATGAGCAACGGCCCGGCGACGCGCTACCTGGTGCGTCGCCGGGCCGTTGCGCTTCCCAGCGTGACCTCGTCGTCACGGCGAGGCAGCACCGACGGCGCCAGCGGCCGCCGGTTGGGGTTCATCAGGCGCGATACCCTACGCTGGCGAGCGTTACCAGCTACCCGCGCTGACCGGCGGGACCGGATCCGGCGTGAACATCGACCTCCCCGCGAGCCGTCGAGCAGGACCGTCGAAGGAGTCTCGTCGTGGTTCGGATAGTCAGAACGACATCTGGCCACCCCCGACGCCTCCTCGCGGCCGTCGCGGGCGTCATGGCCGTCGTCCTCGCCGCGTCGTGCACGCCCGGCGGGTCCAGTGGCAACGACCCCACTCGGCAGCCGAAGTCCAGGGTCTCCACCGACCCGTCGAAGATGGGCAAGGTCACCCTCGAGGTCTGGGACCAGGAGGTCAGGGGCAGCCAGAACGAGGCGATGACCAAGCTCAACGCTGAGTTCGAGGAGAAGTACCCGAACGTCGAGATCAAGCGGGTGGCGAAGGAGTTCACCGACCTCAAGAACACCCTCAAGCTGGCGCTAACCGGCGGCAACCCGCCCGACGTGATCCAGGCCAACCAGGGCTATCCGGACATGGGCATCTTCGTCGACGCCGGCATGCTGCAGCCGCTCGACCCGTACGCGGAGGCGTACGACTGGCGGAAGAAGTACTCGAAGACGTTGCTCGGCATGAACAGCTTCACCCCGAACGGCCAGACGTTCGGCAAGGGCAACCTCTACGGCGTCAGCCAGACCGGCGAGATCGTCGGCATCTACTACAACAAGGAGAAGCTGGCCGAGCTCGGCGACGTGCCGAAAACGTGGGGCGAGTTCACCAGCCTGGTGAAGAAGGCCAAGGCCGCCGGTGAGCTGCCGATCGCGTTCGGGAACAAGGACCAGTTCCCCGCGATCCACACATACGGGATGTTCCAGAACCGCAGTACGAGCAAGCAGGACGTGGTCGACACCGTCTTCACCAAGCCAGGCAAGAAGTGGGACACCGGCGCCAACGCCAAGGCGGCCGCGACCATGCAGGACTGGGCGGAGAAGGCCTACTTCAGCCCCGGCGCGAACGGGCTGAGCTACGACCAGGCCGCCGCCGACTTCGCCAAGGGCAAGGGCGTCTTCCTGCTCACCGGCACCTGGATCACCGCCGACCTGGCGAAGGTGATGGGCAAGAACCTCGGGTTCATGCCGCCACCGCCCGTGCAGGCGGGCGACCCGCCGTTCACCACCGGCGGCCAGGGGCTGTCGTGGGCGATCACGTCGCGGGCGGAGCACTCGGACGCCGCCGGCGCGTACATCGACTTCATCACCAGCCACCATGCGGCCGACGTGGTCACGAAGGCCGGCGGGCTGCCGGCGATGGAGCCGGCCTCGGCGAAGCCGGAGTCCGGCACCGCGCTTGAGCAGATCTTCTCCAGCTGGCGCGAGCTCAACGAGACCAACAGCCTGGTGCCGTACCTCGACTACACCACGCCCGGGTTCTACGACACCATGACGGTGCAGCTGCAGGAGCTGCTCGGCGGCCGCACCTCGGCACAGGTATGTACCGCCGAGATCCAGAAGGACTACGGCGAGTTCCAGAAGAGCAAGAAGTAGCGGTACTCTTCCGATGGCCAACCGCGGTTCGCATCGCGCACGCGCGCGCACGGCGCCTGTCACGCCGTCCGCGACCCCGCCGGGCGAGCCCCGCAGGGTCGGCTACCTGTACATCCTGCCCGGCCTGGCGATCTACGGGCTCTTCCTGTTGTTCCCGCTCGGCCACAGCTTCTGGCTGTCGCTGTTCGACTGGGACGGGCAGACGCTCGGCACCTGGGCCGGCATCGACAACTACGTCGCCATCGTGCAGGACGACGAGCTGCGCGCGGCCTTCGGGCACGCCGCCACGTTGATCATGTTCTACTCGGTGATACCGATCGTGCTCGCGCTCGGCCTGACGGCGGCCATGTCGCGCGCCAAGGTGCGCGGGCTCACCTTCTTCCGTACGGCGCTGTTCATGCCGCAGGTGATCGCCATGGTGGTCGTCGCGACGGCGTGGAGCTCGATCTACTCGCCCGACGGCGTGCTCAACACCGTGCTGCGCGCCATCGGTCTCGACGGCATCACCCGTGCCTGGCTGGGTGACTTCACCTGGGCGCTGCCCTCGGTCGGCCTGATCGGCACCTGGGTGGAGATCGGCCTCGCCCTGGTGCTGTTCATGGCCGGTGTGCAGCGGATCCCGCGCGAGCTGTACGAGGCCGCCAGGCTGGACGGTGCAGGACCGGTGCGGGAGTTCTTCGCCATCACGCTGCCCTCGCTGCGCGGCGAGATCAGCGTGGCGCTGAGCCTGACCATCATCGCCGCGCTGCGTACGTTCGACCTGGTGTACGTGGCCACCCGCGGCGGCCCGGCGAACGAGACCAGCGTGCCCGCGTTCGAGGTGTACCACCGGGCGTTCGAGACCAACGAGGTCGGCTCCGCCTGCGCCATCGGCGTGACGCTCGCCGTGCTGATCCTGTTCGTGACGATCGTGGTCACCAGGCTCGCGGAGGGCAAGTCATGAGGACGTCCAGGCTCGAGCAGGTCGCCACCTACACCATCCTCGGTGTCTTCACGGTCTTCGCGCTGTTCCCGATCGTCGGCATCCTGTTGTCCGCCGTGGCCCCGCCCGAGGACGCGCTCGGTGGTTTCAGCCTGCCGAGCTCCGTCCGGCTGGCCAACTTCGTGGACGCCTGGCACCAGGGGCACTTCGGCCAGTACCTGCTGAACAGCCTGATCGTCGCGGCGTGCGTGGTGGGCGCCACCACCGTGCTGGCGACGATGACCGGCTACGCGTTCGGAAGCATGCGCTTCCGCTTCGCGCAGCCGCTGTTCTACCTGTTCCTCGTCGGCCTGATGGTGCCGCAGGAAGCGATCGTCGTGCCGCTGTTCTACGACCTTCGCGACGTTGGGCTCACCGACACGTACTGGGCGTTGATCCTGCCGCAGATCGCGCAGTCGCTGTCGTTCGGCACGTTCTGGATGCGCGCCTACTTCCGCAGCACGCCACGCGGCGTGGTGGAGGCCGCACGGCTGGACGGCGCGTCCAGCTGGACCACGTTGTGGCGGGTGCTGCTACCGATGGGCATGCCCGCGCTGACCACCATGGTGCTGCTCGTGTTCATGTGGACCTGGAACGAGTTCCTGCTCGCCCTGGTGATGGTGCCGAGCGCCGAGGACCTGCGTACGGCACCGCTCGGGCTGTCGTTCTTCCAGGGCCAGCACACCTCCGACTTCGCGCTGCTCTCGGCGGCGTCGGTGATCGTCGCGGCGCCTGTGGTGATCGCGTACGTGGCCCTGCAGCGCAAGTTCATCGCCGGCATGCTGTCCGGCGCTCTGCGCGAGTAGCCAACGGCTGTCGGTGGGCGGCCGTATCGTGCTGGTGTGGTCGCACACCAAGCGGCGTTGGGCATCATGCCGCGGAGCAGCTCCGCGGTGCTGGTGGCCGTCCGCGGACCTCGGGAGTCGCCGTGCCTGCTCGACCGCAGGCAGCTCGAACTCGTCGGGGAGCAGCTGCCGGCGCAGGCTTACCATGCGGCCGCCACGCTCGATCTCGACGAGGCGAGCCGGGTGATCCAACAGTGGGCGACCGCTGCCTCGACCGCAGCCGACCGCGGCATCACCGACGTCCTGTCGGGACCGGCGAAGGGGTACCGGGTCGTAGGTGTGGGCATCGTGGCCACCGTCCGAGAGGTTCCCGCGCTCGCTACCGTGCTGCGGTCACATCCGCTGCTGCACACTGCGGAAGGCCAACTCGCCCGTGAGGTGCTGGCGGAGGCGGCCGAGCGTGCCCGGCTGCCCGTGCACTATCTCGCGCCCAAGGGGCCACACGAACCCGAGCACGCCGAACTGGCCGAAGCGATGCGCCACGAGGCGGGCGCTGGCGCAAGGAACACAAGCTGGCAACCATCGCGGCACTTGCCGTGCTGAGTTCCCGGTGATCCGACCTGGGTGCCTGCCGGCGAGTACGAACCACGCCAGTCTACGGCCTGTGAACGTCAGTCGGCCGGCTCGTAGTCGCTTACGGCACCGGTGTCGCTGCCCAGGCGGAACGTCACCTGCTCGATCTCGCCGGTGAAAGGGAACTCCCCGCCGTACGCCGGGCTCACCGGGGACAGTGCGTCCCGCCCCAGGTCGAGGCCGGCCCAGGACATGAAGTACCGCGACGTCGCCGGCATCTTCACCTCGGCGACGGGCACGTCGTCGAGCACCAACCGGCCGACGCCGGCGAGCGTGCCGGTCTTCTCGAACGCGTAGCAGAAGACGTGCTCGCCGGCCGTCAGTCGCACCGGTGCGGCCACCCGGTAGATCTCGCCGTAGTAGTTGTAGTCGTGGTACAGGGTGGCGTCCTTCAGGTAGAAGGAGTAACCGCCGCCCACCGCGCCGCACGCGACGATGACGCCCTCGTCGCCCGCACCGCAGCGCACATGGGCAGTGAGCGAGTACGACCGGTCGAGCACGAACGGCGCGGCACCGCTCGGTACGTGCGTGAGCCCGCCCCAGTACCTAACCTCGTCGCGTGCGCGCGGGGCCTCGCGCCGGGTCACAGAGTCCGCGCGGCGCTCGGCGAAACCGCGGTCGTCGAGCGGCAGCACGTCGTACCTGCCCGCCTCCGCCCACCAGCGCTCGACCAGCTCGCGCAGCCGTTCCGGCTGCTCGGCGGCGAGGTCGCGGCTCTCGGCGACGTCGTCGTCGAGGTGGTAGAGCTCCCAGACGTCGTCGTCGTAACTGCTCCGGCGCTCGTGGTACGCGACGGCCTTCCAGCCGTCCGCCCACAGCGCCCGGTGGCCGAACATCTCGA
Organism: Streptosporangiales bacterium; assembly: GCA_009379825.1. NCBI lineage: Bacteria > Bacillati > Actinomycetota > Actinomycetes > Streptosporangiales > Streptosporangiales bacterium. The sequence goes on along the minus strand of WHTA01000030.1, from coordinate 19,807 downwards.
AGTACTGCACGCCCTTGTGGGACGGCCCGTCCGCGTCGAACGTGTACAGCATGCTCGTGCCGTGCACGGGCAGCTGCGGCACGCCACCGATGGTCGCCGGTGCGGGCACGTCCAGTGCCTCGAGGATGGTCGGGACGATGTCCGTGACGTGGTGGTACTGGCGCCTGATCCCCCCGGCGTCACGGATCCGCCGCGGCCAGCTGATGATCAGCGGGTCGCGGACGCCACCCGCGTGGGTGTTCTGCTTGTACCTCTTCAACGGCGTGTTGGCGGCCATCGCCCACCCGAGCGGGTAGTTGTTCTGCACCCGCCAGCTGCCGATGTCGTCGATCCGCGCCAGGTTGTAGTCGAACGGGTCGGTCGCACCGTTCTCGTAGAACGCCATGTTCACCGACCCGTGGTGCTGGCCCTCCTGGCTCGCGCCGTTGTCGGAGAGCAGCACGAACACCGTGTCGTCCAGCTCGCCGAGGCGTTCCAGGTGTGCGACCAGCCGGCCGAGCTCGTGGTCGGTGTGTTCGAGGAACGCGGCGTACGCCTCCTGGAACCTGGCGTAGAGCCGCTGCTGCTCCGCGGACAGCTCGTCCCACGCCGGCACGCCGGGATTGCGCGGCGGTAGCCGGGTGTCCGGTGGCACGATGCCGAGCTCGATCTGCCTGGCGAGCTGGCGCTGCCTGGCGACGTCCCAGCCGTCGTCGAAGACGCCCCGGTACTTGTCCAGGTACGCCCGCGGCGCCTGGTGCGGCGAGTGCGCAGCGCCGGTGGCCAGGTAGAGCAGGAACGGCCGGTCGGGAGCGAGCGACACCTGGTCGGTCACGAACGACATCGCGTGGTCGACGAGGTCCTCGGTGAGGTGGTAGCCCTCCTCCGGGGTACGCGGCGGGTCGACCGGGTGGTTGTCGTACGTCAGCTCAGGGTAGAACTGATCGGTGGCGGCGTCGAGGAACCCGTAGAACCGTTCGAAGCCGCGGCCGAGCGGCCACTGGTCGAACGGCCCGGCGACCGACGTCTGGTCGGCCGGCGCGAGGTGCCACTTGCCGACGGCCAGCGTGCTGTAGCCCTCCTGCCTGAGCATCTCCGCGATCGTGCCCGCATGGTTGCTGACCGCACCGCGCTTGCTCGGGTAACCGCTGTCCGCGTTGGAGATGATTGACATGCCCACCGCATGGTGGTTGCGTCCGGTCAGCAGCGAAGCGCGCGTGGGCGAACACAGCGCCGTGGTGTGGAAGTTCGTGTAGCGCAGGCCGCGCTGTGCCAGGGCGTCCAGCGTCGGAGTCGCGACGGCGCCGCCGTAGCAACCGAGGCTGGCGAAACCGGCGTCGTCCAACAGCACGAGCACGACGTTCGGGCTGCCCGCGGGTGGCTCGTTGCGGGGTGGCCACCACGGCGTGGAGTCCTGGTACGTGCGGCCGATACGCCCTTCGAAGTGCGGTTCGCTGCTGCTCAACTGGTCCCCTGTCCGAGCTCTCGCTTCGAGGTCTCCGGTAGCCGATAGGTGCAACCGAGCGTCAGGACGGCGAGCACGACGACGAAGGCGCAGACCAGCCACGGCGTACCGCCACCGAGCACGTAGAGGGTCGCCGCGATGGCCGGCACGAAACCGGCTGCCAGCGCGGACAGCTGGAACACGACCGAGGTGCCGCTGAACCGCACGCTCGCCTTGAACAGCTCGGGCAGGTAGGCACCGACCGGCCCGAAGATCAAGCCGGTGCCGACGGGGAACCCGGTCATCATGGCCAGCCACACCAGCGACGGTTGTGCGGTGTTGATCAGCACGAAGCTGGGGAAGATCGCCAGCCCCACGATGACGGCGCCGGTCATCACCACCGGGCGGCGGCCGTAGCGGTCGGAGAGCGCCCCGGCTATGGGGATCATGATCAGCTGGATGGTCAACGCGAGCGCGACGCCGATGGTCGCGTCCGACTTGGCCATGCCGAGCTCGTCGGTCAGGTAGCCGATGCTGAAGACGACGAACACCGCCCACGTACCGGCGTCCGCCACCCTGGCACCCCACGCCTTGAGGATCGTCAGCGGGTACTGGCTGAACAGCTCCTTCAGCGGCACCTTCGTCTCGTCCTGCGACTCCTTCAGCTCCCGGAAGGCGGGCGTCTCGTTGATCCGCAGCCGCACGTAGAGGCCGGCGAGCAGGATGATCACGCCGAGCAGGTACGGCACCCGCCACGCCCACTGCAGGAACTCGTTGTCGGACACCGACGCGAGGACCGAGAACACCACGATGATGGATATCAGCTGCCCGGCCGGGTTGCCCATCCCCGCCCAGGTGCCCCAGAACCCGCGGCGCTTCGGCGGCGCGTGCTCCACGATCACCAGCGAGGCGCCGGCGAACTCGCCGCCGAGCCCGAAGCCCTGCAGCAGCCGGAAGAACACGAGCAGGATCGGCGCCCAGATGCCGATCGACTCGTACGTCGGCAGCAGGCCGGTCAGCACCGTTGGTAGGCCGACGATGAGCAGCGTGGCCAGCAGGATCGTCTTGCGACCGACCCGGTCACCGAGGTGTCCGAACACCAACGCACCGATGGGGCGGGCCACGAACCCGACACCGAAGGTGACCAGCGCCACCAGGGTGCTGATCCGCGGGTCGCCGGTTGGGGAAGAACAGCTCGTCGAACGCCAGCGTGGCCATCCACGCGTAGAGCTGGAAGTCGTACCACTCCAGGGTGGCGCCGGCCAGGCCGGCGGCCGCGACCCGCCGCATGGTGGCCGGCTTCGTGGGTGTCGTGGTGGTCTCGGCGGCGGTCGGTTCGCCGGGGCGTGCTGACGACATCGGCAGGTCCCCTCGGGAAACGCAGGATGAATGCCACCAAGGTAGGGAGCCGCCGTTGATCCGTCTAACACGTAAATCACATGAGAGTTATACGATCGGCGCATGAGCAAGCCCGACGATGTGCAGCTCGCCTGGCTGATGTCGTTCATCGCGGTGGCCAACCACGGCAGCTTCACCGCCGCGGCACGGGCGACCCACCGGTCGCAGCCGCGGGTGAGCGCCCACGTCGCGTCCCTCGAGGCCGCGCTCGGCGTGCGGCTGCTCGACCGCGACACCAGAGGCGTGGAAATCACCGAGGCAGGCAGCAGGTTCCTCCCGCACGCCCGGGCCGCGATCGCCGAGGTGCGCTCCGGCATGGACGGCGTGCAGTCGCTGTCCGGCCAACTGCAGGGCACGGTCGTCGTCGGCAGCTTCCCGGGGGCGAGCGGCGTGCTGATCGCACCGCTCATCAAGTCGTTCAAGGAGACGCACCCCGGCGTCTCGATCGAGCTGCACGAGGGCGACCCCGGTTGGCTCGAGGACGCGGTCGCGGACGTCAACGTCGACATCGCCGTCCGCTGCGCCGACACCCCGCAGCGCCATCCGCACGTCGCGTCCGAGCATCTCTTCGATGAGCAGGTGCTCGTCGTAGTGCCACAGGACGACCCGCTGGCGACGGTCAACCCAGTCGAGACCGCCGCGCTCGCCGGGCACGCGCTCGCCGGGCACGCGCTCGTCGTCACGGGGGCGCCGGCGGAAGGGTGGACGGACTTCCTCGAACGGCTGGAGTCCGCCGGCGTCCGACCACCACGGGTCGTCACCGTCGCCCAGCCGACCACGCTGATCGCGCTCGTCCGCGCTGGGCTCGGCGTCGGCCTGATCGGCGAGATGGCCGCCACCATCACCGCGTTCGGCGACGTCGTGACGCAACCGCTGGCCGACCCGATGTGGCACCGTGAGATCCGGGTGTACTGGAACAGCCGCCGCCAGCTCTCCACGGCGGCCCGCACGTTCCGCGAGTCACTCGCTGCCGGCCCCCAATGGCGCCAAGCCCGCGGCTTGCCGTTCCGGCAAAGTTAGTTGTCATCCTGGGGACGGTGTGGCCATGCTTGCCGTGGAGGTGACGGGATGGATGACAGGTACTGGGACGAGAGGTACGGCGCCGAGGAGCAGCTGTTCAGCGGCCACCCGAACGGCGCGTTGGTCGCCGAGGTGGCTGGGCTGACGCCGGGACAGGCGCTCGACGTGGGTTGCGGTGAGGGTGCGGACGCGCTCTGGCTGGCCGGGCAGGGCTGGCACGTGACGGCCGTGGACATCTCACGGGTGGCGCTGGAGCGGGCGGCCGCGCTGCCCGATGGCGACAAGGTGTCGCGGGTGCGCGCCGACCTGACCGTCGCTCCGCCGCCTGCGGGGGTGTTCGACCTGGTGTCGGTGCAGTACTACCCACTGCCGCACCAGCCGGACCATGCCGCGCTGCGCCGGCTGCTGGCCGCGGTCGCGCCGGGCGGCAGGTTGCTCTTCGTCAGCCACGACCTGGCGGCGTTCACCGAACACCACCACCACCCGGAGATCGACCCGGCCGACTACTACGGACCGGACGAGATCACGGCGCTGCTCGACGACGGCTGGACGATCGAGGTGGACGAGAAGCGCGCCAGGGCGAACCCGCCCGCGGCCGACGCCAGGAACGTACCGGACGTCGTGCTGCGCGCCCGCCGCGACGCGTAACCCACGGCGACCGGCTAGTTGGTGCTGGCCGTGGTGGTCTTCTTCGCCGCGGTCTTCTTCGCGCCGTTGGTGCTTGCGGTCGACTTCTTCGCGGCCGTCTTCTTCGCCGCCTTCTTGGCGGTCGACTTCTTGGTGGCCTTCTTCGCCGCGGTCTTCTTCGCGCCGTTGGTGCTTGCGGTCGACTTCTTCGCGGCCGTCTTCTTCGCCGCCTTCTTGGCGGTCGACTTCTTGGTGGTCTTCTTCGCGGCCGTCTTCTTCGCCGCCTTCTTGGCCGCCGTCTTCTTCGCCGCCCGCTTACGCGGCGCGGGGCCCTTCGCCCGCTTCTCCGCGAGCAGGTTGAAGGCCTGCTCGACGGTGATGCTCGCCGGGTCGTCGCCACGCGGCACGGTCACGTTCGTCTCGCCGTCGGTGATGTACGGACCGAACCTGCCGTCCTTGATCACCACCGGCTTGCCGGTGGCCGGGTCGTCGCCGACCTCACGCAGCGGCGGCGCGGCCGCGCGGCGACCACGGCGCTTCGGTTGCGCGAAGATGGCCACGGCCTCTGGCAGCGTGATGGTGAACAGCTGCTCCTCGCTGTCCAGCGACCGCGAGTCGCTGCCCTTGCGCAGGTACGGCCCGTACCTGCCGTTGAGCGCCGTGATCTCCTCGCCGTCGTCGGTCGTGCCCACCACCCGCGGCAGCGACAGGATGCGCAGCGCGTCGTCGAGCGTGACGGTGTCCGGTGTCATGTTGCGCAGCAGCGACCCGGTACGCGGCTTCTCCTTGGCGTCCTCGGGGAGCACCTCGGTGACGTAAGGCCCGTACCTGCCGCTCTTCACCACGATCGGCCGCCCGGTGTCCGGGTCGTTGCCCAGCTCCCGGCCGCTGTTGCCGACGCTGATCAGCTCCTCGGCCAACGCCTTGTCGAGCTCGTCAGGCGGCATGCCGTCGGGGATGTTCGCCCGCTCGCCGTCGCGCTCCAGGTAGGCGCCGTAACGGCCGACCCGCACGACGATGTCGGAGTCGGGGATCGGGAACGAGCTGATCTCCCGCGCGTCGATGTCGCCGAGGTCGGAGACCATCTCCTTCAGGCCCTCGCCGGCGTCGTCGTCGCCGAAGTAGAACTTGGTCAGCCACTCGACCATGCCGGCCTCGCCGCGCGAGATCTCGTCGAGCACGTCTTCCATCCGCGCGGTGAACGCGTAGTCGACCAGGTGCCCGAAGTGCTCCTCGAGCAACCGCACCACGGCGAACGCCAGCCAGTTGGGCACCAGCGCGGTGCCCTTCTTGAAGACGTACTCGCGGGCGAGGATGGTCGCGATGATCGACGCGTAGGTCGACGGCCGACCGATCTCGCGCTCTTCCAGCTCCCGGACGATGGTCGCCTCGGTGTAGCGCGCGGGCGGCTTGGTCTGGTGCCCCTCGGCGGCCAGGCCGACCGCGGTGACCGGGTCGTGCTCGGCGACGTCGGGCAGCCTGCGCTCGCTGGAGTCGAGGTCGGCGTTCGGGTCGTCGGAGCCCTCGACGTACGCGCGCAGGAAGCCGTGGAACGAGATCACCTTGCCGGACGCGCTGAACGCGCAGTTCTCCCCGGCACTGCTCGCTCCCTCGACACGCACCGAGACCGAGTGCCCGGTGGCGTCCTTCATCTGCGACGCGACCGTACGCTTCCAGACCAGCTCGTAGAGGCGGAACTCGTCGCCGTGCAGGCCGGTCTCCGCGGGGGTGCGGAACGAGTCACCGGCGGGCCGGATCGCCTCGTGCGCCTCCTGCGCGTTCTTCACCTTCGACTGGTATTTGCGCGGCTTGTCCGGCACGTACTCGCCGCCGTACAGCTCCGCCGCCTGCCGGCGGGCCGCAGTGATCGCCTGGTCGGCGAGCGTGACCGAGTCGGTACGCATATAGGTGATGTAGCCGTTCTCGTACAGCCGCTGCGCGACCTGCATGGTTCGTGCGGGGCTGAACCCGAGCTTGCGGGCGGCCTCCTGCTGCATGGTCGTCGTGCGGAACGGCGCGTACGGCGACCTGCGGTACGGCTTGCGCTCGACGCTGGCGACGTGGAACTGCGCGCCGGACAACCGCTCGGCGAGCTCGCCGGCGGCCTGCTCGTCGAGGTGCCGCACGCCGCTGTTCTTCAGCTGGCCGAGACTGTCGAAGTCGCGGCCGGTCGCCACCCGGTCACCGTCGATGGTCGCGAGCGTCGCCTCGAACGCGTGCAGCTGCTCGTCCCTGCCGGTGTCGAAGGTGGCCTGCAGGTCCCAGTACGAGGCCTCACGGAACGCGATCCGCTCGCGTTCCCTGTCCACGATCAACCGGACGGCGACCGACTGCACGCGGCCGGCGGACAGCCGCGGCATCACCTTGCGCCACAGCACGGGCGAGATCTCGTAGCCGTAGAGCCGGTCCAGGATGCGACGGGTCTCCTGGGCGTCGACCAGGCCCTGGTGGATCTCGCGCGGGTTCTGGATGGCCTCGTGGATGGCGTCCCTGGTGATCTCGTGGAACACCATCCGGCGCACCGGCACCTTCGGCTTCAGCACTTCCGACAGGTGCCAGGCGATGGCCTCGCCCTCGCGGTCCTCATCCGTCGCGAGATAGAGCTCGTCGGACTCCTTCAGCGCTTCCTTCAGCCGGCTGACCTGCTGCTTCTTGGCGCTGTTGACGACGTAGAGCGGCTCGAAGTGGTCGTCGACGTTCACCCCGAGACGCGCCCAGGACTCCTTCTTGTACTTGGCAGGGATCTCCGCGGCCGTGTCCGGCAGATCGCGGATGTGGCCGACGCTGGACTCCACGACGTAGCCCTCGCCGAGGTACCCGGCGATGGTCCGCGCCTTGGCCGGCGACTCCACGATGACGAGTCGCTGACCAGCGCCGTTGCTCTGGCCCGACGATGTCATGGGCGCCCGTTTCCTCCCGTGTCGTCGGCAGGCCGTACTGTCCCTGCCGCCGACTTGTCCGTCAGCTGCGCTGAACTGGCCACTCTCGCTCCTGTCCTGCTTGCCCGCTTCCCCGGCTGGCACCGAGACGGTATCTCGCGGAGAACGAATCCTGCCGCACCGGGGCACTACTGGCGGAACGTCACACTGCTGGCCAGGTGTTCCTGACGTCGGCGGATCCGGAGGTCATCCTGGATGGGGCGTGGCGGCCGGCGAATTGCGCGTCCACTCGCAGTGGAACACGGCCCGACCAGGATACCTTGTCCGGCGCTACTACCGCTCGCGACTGCGGCCGCCGACTCGTCGGGGTGACGAAGCTCACCTGACCGGCCGCACCGGGCACCCTATCCTGGCGTTGGGCGAGGTGGTAGTCCACCGGCCTCCGGACGAGGAGCGTCGTACCCGGTCACGACAAGACGACGCGGACCCGAAGGAGGTTGTCGTGGCCTGGCTCGTTCTCGTCGTCTCCGGGCTGCTGGAAACCGCATGGGCGACCGCGTTGTCCGCATCGAACGGCTTCCGCCGGTTGGTCCCGAGCCTGGTGTTCGTGGTGGCGCTGGCGTTGAGCATGGGCGGACTGGCCGTCGCCCTGCGTGCCATACCGGTCGGCACCGGTTACGCGGTGTGGGTGGGCATCGGCGCGGTCGGCACCGCGGTCGCGGGCATGACGTGGTTCGGTGAGCCGGTCAGCGCCGCAAAAATCGTCTGCCTCGGGCTGATCGTCAGCGGCATCGTCGGGCTGAAGCTGCTGCACTAGCTCATTGCGCGTCGCTGCCGAGGACCTCGGCACCGCAGCCCTCGCATCGCGTCGGCGGGTCGTCGTCGGCCAGCCGTCCGCAGTCCGGACACACCCGTTCGGCCCAGCAGGCGGGGTCGCCGCCCTCGTCGTCATCGACCATGACACCCAAGTTAGAGCGCTTCCCCGTGGTGCACACAAGACTCCGCGGAAGCGGTCAGCCGTAGAGGCGTCGCGTGTTCGGCAGGTGGTCCACGCCCCAGGTACCCAGCGCGTCGAGGACGGGGCCGAGAGCACGGCGACGCTCGGTGAGCCGGTACGCGTGTCGCGGAGGACGTTCGCTGTACTGTTCGCGCGCCACGATGCCGGCGTCGACCAACCTGCGCAACCGGGCGGCGAGGACGTTCGTGGGGATGCCCTCCTCCGAGGCGGCCAGCTCGCCGTACCGCAGCTGGCCGCCGAACAGCAGGTCACGCACGATCAACAGCGACCACCTGTCGCCCACCACGTCCAGCGTGCCGGCGATCGCGCAGTCGGAGCGCCGCCGCCCACCCGAGTTCTTCTCATGCATGGTCACTTGCATTACAAGCGACGTGCCTACAGAGGGGTGACGCGATGTCTCGGCAACGATCGGCGCGCGGCGACCTGGTCGCCGTGTCGCTCGCCCCTCGCCTGGCTCGCCGTGATCCTGCTGGCGAACCTCGCGGTGCGTTCGATGCGGACGCGCCGCCGGTGGCTCCTGCTTGCCGCGCTCGGACCACCGCTGCTCCTGCTTGCCGCGCTCGCCGCGTCACCCCGGCTGCGGACCTGGGCACGGGAGCTCGACCTGCGGTTCCTCACCCTCCTGCAGGCGTGGCGCGTAGCGGGGTTGGCGTTCCTCGGCCTGCTCGCGGTGGACGCACTGCCGGCCGGGTACGGGACGTACTCGTCGGCGTCACGGCGCCGCTGGTCGCGACCTACCTCGTCGGGCGCGGCGGCCCGGCCAGGCTCGGGCACCTCGGCTGGACGGCGTTCGGCGTGCTCGACCTGGTCGCCGCGGTGTCGTTGGGCGTGCTCCACTCGAACAGCCCGCTCGGGCTGCTCGCCGCCGGCGGCGACACCGATTTGATGTCGCAGCTGCCGATGAGCCTGGTCCCGACGTTCGGCGTCCCGTGCACGCTCGCCGTGCATTTGCTCTCACTGGCCGCGGCGGTAACCCGACCTGGTGGCAGGGTGCGACGACGAAGCCCCCGGCCACGCCGATCGGCGCAACCGGGGGCTGACGACGCGGAGCTGTCAGGCAGCGGCGGTCTGCTGCTCTTCCTCGCTGTCGTTGTCGGCGACCGACACCGAGCGCCGCTTGGCGATCACCACGGCGGCGACGAGCACCGCCACGGCGACGAGTGCCACGCCGATACGCAGCGGCACGTTGTCGGCGTACGCGACGACGGCCGGCGCGATCAGCAGCGACACCAGGTTCATCACCTTCAGCAGCGGGTTGATCGCCGGGCCCGCGGTGTCCTTGAACGGGTCACCGACGGTGTCACCGATGATCGTCGCCTCGTGCGCCTCGGAACCCTTGCCGCCGTGGAAGCCGTCCTCGACGAGCTTCTTGGCGTTGTCCCAGGCGCCACCGGAGTTGGCGAGGAAGACGGCCATCAGCGTGCCGGCCGCGATCGCGCCGCCCAGGTACGCACCCAGCGGCGCGTAGCCGAGACCGAAGCCGACTGCGATCGGTGCGAGCACCGCGAGCAGACCAGGCGTGGCGAGCTCGCGCAGCGAGTCCTTCGTGCAGATGTCGACCACGCGGCTGTAGTCCGGGCGCTCGCTGTAGTCCATGATCCCCGGGTGCTCGCGGAACTGCTTGCGCACCTCGTACACCACCTGGCCGGCGGCCCGGCTGACCGCCATGATCGCCAGGCCGGCGAAGAAGAACACCACCGCGGCACCGATCATCAGGCCGACGAGCACGTTCGGGTTGTCGATGGACAGACCGAACGTCTCGCCCTCAGGCAGCGCGCCCTCCACCGCCGACTTGAACGCCCCGAACAGCGCGGTCGCCGCGAGCACGGCCGTCGCGATCGCGATGCCCTTGGTGATCGCCTTCGTGGTGTTGCCCACGGCGTCCAGCCTGGTGAGCACCTCGGCGGCCTCGCCCTCGACGTCGCCGGACATCTCCGCGATGCCCTGCGCGTTGTCGGAGACCGGGCCGAAGGTGTCGGACGACACGATGACGCCGACCGTGGTCAGCAGGCCGGTGCCGGCCAGCGCGACGGCGAACAGCGCCACCTGCGCGTTGCCGTCACCGAGCAGGAACGCGCCGTAGACCGCGGCGCCGATCAGCAACGCGGTGTAGACGGCGGACTCCAGGCCCACCGAGATGCCGGAGAGTATCACCGTCGCGGGGCCGGTGCGTGAGCTCTCCCCGATCTCCCGCACCGGACGCCTGTTGGTCTCGGTGAAGTACCCGGTGAGCACCTGGATGACGCTCGCCAGCAGCAGACCGATGATCACCGCACCGATCGCGATGTAGCGCGGGTTGCCGTCGAAGTTGCTCACCTCGGAGCCGCTCAGCTGGTCGAAGCTGCTCGGCAGGAAGACGAACGAGGCGATCACGACGAGCACCGCAGAGACGATCGCGGAGACGAAGAAGCCGCGGTTGATCGCCGTCATACCGCTGCGGTCCTTCGTGCGTGGCGAGACCACGAAGATGCCGATCACCGCGGTGATCACACCGATCATCGGGACGATCAGCGGGAAGACCAGGCCCTCCGCGCCGAACGCGATCTTGCCGAGGATCAGCGCCGCGACCAGCATGACCGCGTACGACTCGAACAGGTCGGCGGCCATACCGGCACAGTCACCCACGTTGTCACCGACGTTGTCGGCGATCGTGGCGGCGTTGCGCGGGTCGTCCTCGGGGATGCCCTGCTCGACCTTGCCGACCAGGTCCGCGCCGACGTCGGCGGCCTTGGTGTAGATGCCGCCGCCGACCCGCATGAACATGGCGAGCAGCGCGGCACCGAAGCCGAAGCCTTCGAGCACGGTCGGGGCGTCGGAGTTGTAGGCGAGCACGACGATCACGGCACCGAGCAGGCCAAGGCCGACGGTGAACATGCCCGCGACGCCGCCTGTGCGGAACGCGATCCGCATCGCCTTCCGCTCGCCACCTGCCTCGCGCGCGGCCGCGGCGACCCGCACGTTGCCGCGCACAGCCAGCCACATGCCGGCGAACCCGGTGACAGCCGAGAACAACGCGCCCACGACGAAGAAGGCCGAACGCCCGATGCGTACGGTCATCGACTCCGCGGGAAGCAACGAAAGCAAGATGACGAGGAGCACCACGAACGGCGCCAGCGTCACGAACTGGCGTTTGAGATACGCAGCCGCACCCTCTTGCACCGCACCTGCAATGTTCTGCATGCGCTCGGTGCCCTGGCCCGCGCGGAGAACCTCGCGGGCGAGCGCGCCGGCGACGGCCAACGCGAGTAGGGCTACTACCCCGACGATTACGACTACGGTGACGTAAGCGCCGCTCAGGTCAAAGCTTTCGGCGCTGACGGTCAGGCCGGACATCCCGTCCTCCTTGGTAAGGCACTTCGTATCCCACCCCCGCCGACCTGTGGTGCACACCTAGCGCGTTCGGGTCACGAACGTGGTGCCAGGGCTTTGGTAGGCGTAGAGGCCGCACATACAGGCGGCTGCGCGGTGAGTGTAGCGGCCGAGCAAGATCAACTACCAACCGGGGATACCGACATACGCCCCACATCGCCTACCCGCACGGCGATGATCTCTGCGCCGCCAGCGCGGAGAGGGTTCCCAGGAGAGGAAGATCACATGGCCGACGAGTGCCAGTGGTGATCGCGCACGACCTCTCTCTCCGCGACCACACGCATACCTCACCGTGGGTGACGAGCGCGCCACCGTCAGGACTCGACGGTCAGAGCGTCGGCCAGGGAGCTGTGGATCGGGAACACCTTCGTGAGACCGGTCACCCGGAAGATCTTCAGGATCCGCTCCTGCGAGCAGACCAGCCGGAGCGTGCCGTCATGGGCGCGCACCCGCTTGAGCCCACCGACGAGCACGCCGAGACCGGTGGAGTCGAGGAACTCCACCTGTTCCATGTCGATCACCAGGTGGTACGCGCCCTGGGCCACCAGGTCGATGAACGCCTCGCGGAGCTTGGGCGCGGTGTAGACGTCGATCTCGCCGACGACCTCCACGACCGTGCGGTCACCCTCGGCCTTGGTCGTCAGTGACAGGTCCACAGATCCTCCATCGGTCGACGCCAGCGGTGCCACGCCGGGGATCGGCCACGGCCCCCGCCTGGCATTCAACCATGTGTCGGCGCGTACGGAGAGAATGGTTCCCACCGTGGAACCACAGACGACATCCGCCGACCCGGCCGACCTGATCAGGCAGCGGGCCGCCAGCCGGGGCACCGCCGAGCACCCGACGCTCACCCACCTGGAGGAGGTGCCGGCGCGCGCTGGCACCACCACCGGGTGGCCGGCCTGGCTGCCGGCGGAGTGCAGGGAGCAGTTCGTCGCGGCCGGCGTACCGGGGCCGTGGCAGCATCAGGTCGACGCCGCGGAGCACGCGTGGTCCGGCCGGTCGGTCGTGGTGGCCACCGGCACGGCGTCCGGTAAGACGCTCGCCTACCTGCTGCCGGTCAGCGCCACCGCGGCCGCGGACGCGGGTACCGGTCTCTACCTCGCCCCCACCAAGGCGCTGGCCCGCGACCAGCTGCGCTCCCTGCACGAGCTCGAGCTGCCCGGCCTGCGGCCGGCGGTCTACGACGGCGACACCAGCTACGAGGAACGGCAGTGGGTGCGGCGCCACGCGAACTACGTGCTCACCAACCCGGACATGCTGCACCACGGCCTGCTCGCCAGGCACGAGCAGTGGGCGGCGTTCCTGCGCCGGCTGCAGTACGTGGTGGTCGACGAGTGCCACCACTACCGCGGCGTGTTCGGCTCGCACGTGGCCCAGGTGCTGCGCCGGCTGCGCCGGGTGTGCGCGAAGTACGGCAGCGAGCCGGTGTTCGCCCTCGCGTCCGCCACCGTCTCGTCGCCCGCGCACGCCGCCGGCCGGCTCACCGGCGTCGAGGTGGCCGCCGTGACCGACGACGCCTCGCCGCGCGGCGCGACCTCGTTCGCGCTGTGGGAGCCGCCGCTGACCGAGCTCACCGGCGAGAACGGCGCGCCGGTACGCCGCAGCGCCACCGGCGAGGCCGCTGACCTGCTCGCCGACCTGGTCTGCACGGAGGTGCGCACGCTGGCGTTCGTACGCTCCCGCCGCGGCGCGGAGGTAGTGGCGATGGAGGCCAAGCGGCACGTCGGCGCCGCGGTGCCGCAGCTGCAGGGCCGGGTCGCCGCGTACCGCGGCGGCTACCTGCCCGAGGAGCGCCGCGAGCTGGAGCGGCGCCTCGCGAACGGCTCGCTGCTCGGCGTCTCGACGACGAACGCGCTCGAGCTCGGCATCGACATCGCCGGCCTGGACGCGGTGCTCATCGTCGGCTGGCCGGGCACCCGCGCGTCGCTGTGGCAGCAGGTGGGCAGGGCCGGCCGGGCCGGGCAGCGTGCCCTCGCGGTGCTCGTCGCCAGGGACGACCCGCTCGACACCTACCTCGTGCACCACCCGCAGGCGCTGTTCGGCCAGCCGGTGGAGGAGACCGTCCTCGACCCGGACAACCCGTACGTCCTCGCGCCGCACCTGTGCTCGGCCGCGGCCGAGCTGCCGTTGACGCCAGCCGGCCTCGCGGTGTTCGGCGACGCCGCACCCGAGGTGGTGGCGGAGCTGGAGCGCCGTGGCCAGCTGCGCCGCCGTAAGGCCGGCTGGTTCTGGACCGGCCGCGGTCGCGCCCACGACCTCGCCGACCTGCGCGGCTCCGGGGGTGTGCCGGTCAGCCTGGTCGAGGACGGCACCGGCCGGCTGCTCGGCACCGTCGACACCGCGGCGGCACACAACCAGGTGCACACCGGTGCGGTGTACCTCCACCAGGGCGAGACGTACCTCGTGCAGGAGCTCGACCTCGACGACGCCGCCGCGTTCGTGGAGCGCGCCGACCCAGAGTACACCACGACGGCCAGAGAGCTCACCGACATCAGCATCGTCGAGCAGCAGGCCGGCACCGACTGGGGCGACGCGCAGCTCTGTACCGGCACCGTCGAGGTCACCCAACAGGTCGTCGGCTTCCTGCGCCGGCACCTGGCCACCCGCGAGGTGCTCGGCGAGGAGCCGCTCGACCTGCCCGCCCGCACGCTGCGCACCCGCGCGGTGTGGTGGACGCTGCCGGCGGACGCGATAACCGCGGCGGGCATCGAACCGGCCGACCTCCCGGGCGCCGCGCACGCCGCGGAGCACGCGTCCATCGGCCTGCTGCCGCTGTTCGCCACCTGTGACCGCTGGGACGTCGGCGGCGTATCCACGGCCCTGCACGAGGACACCGGCCGGCCCACCGTCTTCGTCTACGACGGCCATCCGGGCGGCGCCGGCTTCGCCGAGCGCGGCTACGCGGCCGCCCGGGAGTGGTTGGCCGCCACCAGGGACGCCATCGCGGCCTGCGAGTGCGAAACCGGCTGCCCGTCCTGCGTCCAGTCACCGAAATGCGGCAACGGCAACGACCCGCTCGACAAGCGCGGCGCCGTACGGTTGCTCGACCTGCTGCTGGAGTCGTAGCCAGCTCCGCGGGCGACGGCTGGATTGCCATACTTGCGCCCGTGGACACGGTGAAAGGCGGACCTGCATGGTCATGCTCGGGCTCATCCTGGTCGTCATGGCGGCGGCGTTCGCCATCGGCTTCGTCACCGGGATAGGCGAGCCGACCCCGCAGTGGTACGGCCTCACCCTGGACACCTTCGACGGCCTCGACGGCTTCCTCGCCGGCCTGATCACCATGCTCGTCCTCGTCGTCGGGCTGCGGCTGGCGCGCCGCGGCTTCGCCCGGCTGGCCCGCGCCCGCAAGGCCAAGCAGGCCCGCAACAACGGCGGTCCGGCCCCGAGGCGTGCCTAGAGTGGTGCTATGGCGAAACCACCCGGCAGGGCGACCCGCGCGCTGATGCGCCTGATGATGCGGTTCGAGGCGGGAAGGTTCCGCCGGTCTGGCGGCAAGGCGCGCGGCCCGGGTAAGAACCCGCAGCTGCTGCTGACCACCGTGGGGCGCAAGTCCGGCCAACCGCGCACCGTCCCGCTGTTCTACGTAGCCGACGGCGACCGGCTCGTCGTCATCGCCTCGTACGGCGGCAGCGACTCGCACCCCGCCTGGTGGCTGAACCTCCGCGCGAACGGCCGCGGCACCGTAGAGCTGGACGGCGAGTCGTTCATCGTCACCCCGACGGTGCTCGAGGGCGAGGAACGCGACCGCTGCTGGCGCCAGATGACGCAGTTCTGGCCCAGCTACGACACCTACGCCACGAAGACCGACCGACAGATCCCCGTGGTCGCCCTCGCCAAGGCCTAGGTGGCGAGCTCGGCCCTACGGGCGCGTCCGGCGGCGAGCAGGCTGCCGGCGCCGACCAGGGCCGTCACGCCGGCGCCGACGAGCACCGGGGCGTAGCTGTCGAACGCGGCGTACGCGAGCCCGGCGACGAACGGTCCGGCGGCGCGAGCGCCGACGACGAACGTGGAGAGCACGCCGTTGACGCTGGGGAACTGCTCGGCGCCGTAGTAGTCGGCGACGAGCGTCCCGCGCAGCAGCTCGGACAGGCCGACGCCCAGCCCGAAGACCAGTACGAACACCCAGATGGCGACCGCGGCCGCCCGGTCGTGGCCGGTGGTCGCCAGCGGCAGCGCCATCACAAGCCCCTGGGCGACGAACACCGCGCACGTCGTGTGCGCCTCGGCGACCCACCGCCGCAGCAGCGTCACGAGCACCCGTCCGCCGACCTGCGTCAGGCCGATCGTGCCGGCGACCAGCGCCGCCCACTTCAGCGAGAAGCCGCGATCCACCAGGTACGCGACGAACACCACGGCGACCGCGACCCGTCCGGCGGTCGAGCAGGTCAGGCACACCGTGAGCCAGCGGAACGAGGCACTGCGCACGATGTCGGCGCGGCTCGCCTGCTGCCCGAGCGGGGCGGCGGTGGCCGGCTGCGCGGGCCGGCGTAGCGAAAGCGCGAGCACGGGCACGTTGAACGCCGCGACCCAGACCGCGAGCACGAGCAGCGCCTGGCGCCAGCCGAGCGTGGAGCTCAGCGCACCCGTCACGGGGATGAAGACGACGCTGGCGAAGCCGCCGAACACCGTCACGACCAACACCGCACGCGACCGCAGCTGCCGGAACCAGGCGGTCGTCACCGCGAACGCCACCTCGTACAGCGACATCGCCATGGCAACCCCGGCGAGCACGAACACCCCGAAGAACACGGGCACCGAATGCACTCCCGACCAGCTCGCCAACACCGCGGCGGCGAGCACGCT
This sequence comes from Streptosporangiales bacterium, assembly GCA_009379825.1. NCBI lineage: Bacteria > Bacillati > Actinomycetota > Actinomycetes > Streptosporangiales > Streptosporangiales bacterium. Next base: position 3,264 of record WHTA01000030.1, on the reverse strand, counting down.
GCCGGCAACCATCAGCCCGCGGGCGCCGCGAGCCTGCAGCCAACGCCCGACCGGCACGGCCAGCACCCCCGAGGTGACCATCGCGACGGCGTATCCCGCGTTCAAGAGCGCCGGCGACCACCCGAGCTCGGCCCGCATCGGCACCACGAGCACGGAGAACGCGTAGACGAGCACACCCCACGACACGAGCTGGGTGACACTCACCCCGAGCACGAGCGTCCACCCCCGCGCAGTCGGCAGGTCGGGTCGCCAGCTGAGCGCCATACCCACCTCCGCACCCAGGCTAGGCCCGCACCACCCACCGACCGGCCAGGTGCGACGTAGCTCACCACCGCCAAGCCGGCTCAGCAACGCACGAGCCGACCCCGGCGCCGACCGCTCAAGCGACCCGCGACCATAACCAGGCACCGTGGGCTACCGGCGCAGCTTGACACCGCGCGCTGCCACGCGGGTTACCCGACCAGGCGTCGTGCAAGGCAGCGCAGCACGGACCGCCCCAGTCACGCCACGCCGGCTGACGACATACCAGCCAGCCAACGGCCGAGGGCGACACCTGGACCCTTCGACGGGCCCGCGGCCACGCGCGCTACCCGACCAGGCGTCGCGCAAGGCAGCGCAGCATGCCTCGACAGCCCCAGACCACTTGGCACGAACCGGCCAGGCGCGGGCGCCCGCCGCCCCGCGGACATGGCTTTAACGCCACACAGACCGCGCGTGGCTTGGCCGACCAGGCGCCGCGCGAGGCGACCCAGCGCGAGCCAGCCAGTCAGACGGCGTGGATCAGGCGACGGCCGCGGCATAGTTGGCGGCGTGCAGCGTGGGTCGGTGCGAGCAGCATGACGAAGCCGCCTGCAGCGGCGCCTCAGCGTGGGCCCCGGTGACCCGGTCCGCGTGAAGCAGCGCAGTACAGGCTGCGTGGTCAAGCGGTGTGCGGGGTGGCCCGGGTGTGACAACGTGACAAGGCACGTGCGCGGTCGCCCAGCGCGCCGGCACGGTCAGCGGCGTACGAGACAGTCCCCTGCGGGCAACGTGACCAAGCAGGCGCGGCCTGGTCAGGCGCGTGCGAGACACCTCAGGGCGGCCAACATGGCCAGGCAACCTCTGCGGTGTGGCTCGGCGCGGGCTGCGGCGACCAGGAATGGGTGGTCCTGCACAGCTCGGGCTGACGGGTCAGCGGCGGCTGTGTCGTCCGCGGGCTGCTCGGCGGACGCGGGCGAAGGCGGGGCGCAGCTTGCCGGCGCGGCTCCATAGCAACAGGTGCCAGCTGGCGAGCACCAGGACGAGAGCCAGGGCCACCGGCACCGCGACGTCACCGCGTGCCTGTCCGTACGCGACCGGCTCGCTCGCCCGCTGCTTCGTAGGCGAGGACTTCTTCACCGGCGCCACCTCCGGCCGTACCCCGAACGAGGGGTACGGATCGCTGGCCGGCGTCTCGCTGGTGGTGGGGAAACCGCCCTTCGCCGAGTCGCCGCCGATGCCCGGCTTGGGGAAACCGCTGCCACCGGGCTTGCGGGCGCCACTGCTACCCGCCTTGCCGCCAGTGCCCCTACGGTCGCCGGCCATCCGGGTCTTCGCAGCCGTCGGCACGGTCACCTTCGTCGCGGCGGCGCCGGAGGAGAGCTGGCCGTCTGCGCCGTCGCCGATGGCCACCACCTTCACCGGGGTGCGGCCGCCGCCACCCGGCGCCGGGAGCGACGCGGAGCAACTGCTGCCACCACAGGCGCGGCCGACGGCGACCTGCTCGCTGCGCCCGCCGACGGACACCTTGTACGCCGTGAGGTCGGGTTCCACGCCCTTGCGCCACTGCACCGCGACCTGCTTCGACGACGCGTCGGCGGAGACACCGCGCGGCGTCTGCGGCGGCGCGTCCACGACGAACGACGACTCGGACCCGCTGCCGAGCACGAGCACCTGGCTACCGAAGGTTACGGTCCACTTCCCGTTGCTCGCGGGGGTACGCCGGCCGTCCTCGACGCACGACCCGTCGTAGTCGGGACAGGACAGCGACATCGTGTACGAGAGCTTCTTCGGGCCGGTGCCTGAAGCCACCTCGACCGGCTTGCTGCCACCCGGCGGGGTGAGCCCCAGCTTGCCCTTCTCCAGGGGACCGAGCTGCACGCTGACCGTCACCTGCTGGCCGGTTGACGTGAACCTGGTGTCGGACACCTGCACCCGGCCGGCGTCCGCAGGCGGCGCCGTGGCGGTGCCGACTACCAGCGCGCCAGCCACTGCCGGCAGCGCAAGCAGCAACACGGCCGGCCGCGGGCGGCCAAGGCGCTTCGCGCGGTGCACGGGCGGCTCCTCGTCCTGTGGACCAACGGTGGTCCTGATCAACGAACCATCGAAGGGCGAGGTTACGCCACCATGACGCCCTGCCGGGCCCCGTCCACCCACCCACCGGCACGTACGGTGACATTGTCAGAACGCAGCGCTCCAATACCGGCACTGCGGGTGAGACACTGAGCAAGCGATGAAGCTGACCCCGGAGCTGGCGCGCGAACGCTTCCGTACGGCGCGGGTGGCCAGGCTGGCCACCGTGACCGCTGACGGCCAGCCACACCTGGTGCCGTTCACCTTCGTGGTCGACGGCGACCAGATCCTGCACGCGGTCGACGACAAGCCCAAGACGACCACCGCATTGCGGCGGATCGCCAACATCGTCGAGAACCCGGCCGTCTGCGCGCTGGTCGACAGCTACGCCGAGGACTGGACGAGCCTGTGGTGGGCACGCGCCGACGGCACAGCCACGGTGCACACCGACACCGACGAGATCGCCAAGGTGGGTGCACTGCTAGCGGCGAAGTACCCGCAGTACGCGGACCAGTATCCGGCCGGCCCGGTGATCGCACTCACCGTCGACCGCTGGAGCGGCTGGTCCGCCCAACCCATCGGCCAATGACGTGTTGAGGACGCGAACGCTTCGACCGGCCAGCTTGGGCCCCCCACCGGCCCGCGCAGCACACAGCCCACCCACGCACGCAGCCCCAACAGGGCACACCGCTCGCGCGCCGCATACCGGCCACGGAGCACACCGGCCCGCGCAGCGCACACGGCCCGCCCGCGCGCAGCCCACAGGACACACCACCCCGCGCCACACACCGGCCACGGAGCACACCGACCCGCTGTTGCCCGACGCTGTGGATGAGGACGATGGCGACGTGTTGGGTGAGGACGTCGCGTGGCTATGAGGAAGCCCCGCGGGCGGTTGCCGGCGGGGCTTGATGGTCAGGGTGTCGGGGTCGTGCTTACTCGGTCGTGACCTCG